>SKXY01000349.1 GCA_007128175.1 Wenzhouxiangella sp.
GCAAGGGCGAGGAAGTCGAGGCCGTGGTGCTGGCCGTTGATCCGGAGCGTGAGCGCATCTCGCTGGGCATCAAGCAGCTCGAGCAGGATCCGTTCGCCACCTTCATGGCCGAGCATCCGCGTGGCTCCATCGTCACCGGCAAGGTCAAGGAAGTGGATCCGAAGGGCGCCGTGGTCGAGCTGGCCGACGGTGTCGACGGATACGTCAAGGCATCCGACATTGCCAAGGAACGCGTCGACGACGCCACCAAGGTGCTGTCGGAGGGCGACGAGGTCGAAGCCAAGTTCGTGGCGCTCGATCGCAAGACCCGCAATCTGACATTGTCGATCCGCGCCAAGGATGACGCCGAGCTGGCAGACGCGGTCGACCAGTACAAGCGTTCCGGCAGCGTTGGCGGAACGACGCTGGGCGACCTGCTCAAGGAACAGCTCGAGAGCAAGGAATAATCGCAGTATAGGAAAGGCCGGCATCCCGCAGCGTGCAGGATGCCGGCTGTCTCGCGACAGGGGAGTGGCTATGACCAAATCCGAACTCATCGAACGCATGGCGGGTGACCAGACCCACCTTAGCCAGGCCGATGTCGAATTGGCCGTTCGTTGCATTCTCGAGCAGCTCAGTACTGCGCTGGCCGAGGGCGAGCGGATCGAGATTCGGGGATTTGGCAGCTTTTCCCTGCATTATCGTCCACCGCGCATGGGGCGCAACCCCAAAACCGGTGAGGCAGTGGCCTTGCCGGGCAAGTACGTTCCTCACTTCAAGCCGGGCAAGGCCCTGCGCGAGCGAGTGAACGACAACAACTCGTCCTGACCGGGCATGTTTCGCTGGCTCCTGCTGTTCTTTTTCCTGGCGGCAGTCGTTGTCGGCCTGGTCATCGGTGTGCTCAATCCGCAATCGGTCAGCCTCGATCTGCTGATTGCCAGTCTCAGTTTTCCCCTGGGTGCACTGGTGCTGGCAGCGCTCGCTGTCGGTATCCTGCTCGGACTCGTTCTCGCTGCATTGCTGTTTGTTCTTCCCGGCAGGGTAGCCCGGCGCAGTCAGGCAAAAGCATCTGCGGAATCCGGGATGACCGACCAGCCGAATGCTTGAGTATGGGTTTGTTTTTCTACTCCTCCTGCTGGCGGCGGCGTGTGGCTGGCTGATCGCACGTCAGGTGGGTGCGGCGCGTGGCGAGAGTCGCACCGGCAAACTCTCTTCCAGCTATTTCCGCGGGTTGAACTACCTGCTCAATGAGCAGCCCGACAAGGCCATCGAGGTGTTCCTGGAGCTGGCCGAGATCAATCGGGACACGGTCGAGACCCATCTGGCACTGGGCAATCTGTTTCGCCGCCGCGGTGAAATGGACAAGGCCATCCGCTTTCACAAGCACATCATCACCCGTCCCAACCTCACCGAGGAGCAGCGCTCCCAGGCCCTGATGGAATTGGGCGAAGACTACATGCAGGCCGGTTTGCTCGATCGGGCCGAGCGGCTTTTCAGCGAACTGCTCGATCATTCCGTGGAGAACGACAAGCCGGCCCGGCAGCTGCTCGATATCTACCAGCAGGAAAAGGATTGGGAAAAGGCCATTGTCCAGGCGCAACGCCTGAGAAAGTTCGATGGCAAGCCGGGCGATCAGCTGATTTCCCAGCTTTATTGCGAGGTCGCTCGTGAGGCGCTGGACCGGGGTGACAATGATGCTGTCGTCCCGGCCTTGCGTCAGGCAAGGCGACATGACCCGGGCAGTGCGCGTGCCCGCTTGCTGCATGCCGAGCTTGCTGCCCGCGAAGAGGAGTGGGCAAGCGCGGCGGATTGCTATCGTGAAGCCTGCGAGCTCGATCCCGACTGCCTGGTGTTCGCGCTCGAGCCCTTGATGGAAGCGCATCACAAGTCGGGCCGGTCCGATATGGTCGAGCGCTGGCTCGAGGGCATGGTGGCCAATCGACCGATGACCACCGCGATCCTGGCGCTGGCGCGAATCAGGGCCGAGTCCGATCCGCGTGCGGCCGTCGAGTTGCTGCTGCATTACCAGTCTAAAAGGCCGACGGTCCGAGGCCTGGAGCATCTCGTCGAACTGGTCTATCGCCAGGGGGTCAGCCTGGACGAGCTCGGTCCCGACATGATGCGCAACCTGGTGCGGCGTCTGCTGGAGGGGCAGCCGCTTTACCGATGCCAGCAATGCGGTTTCAGTGGCCGGTCCTGGCACTGGCAATGCCCCGGCTGCCGTCAGTGGAACAAGACCCGGGCGATTACCGGCGTACTCGGGGAATGACTGGTCTGCTTCCGGGCTGGCTGTCGCTGCCAGTCGCTTTCATACTGGCTTGCGCACTGACGCCGTTGCTTCGACACTGGCTGCTGCGAAAGAACCTGGTCGATCTTCCGGGAGATCGCCGCAGCCACACCGTGCCCACGCCGCGCGGCGGCGGGCTGGCCATTGCCGTGGCATTGCTTCTGGCGGTGATTCTGGCCGGTGATCCACCGTGGTGGCCGGGCCTGCTCGCCGTGGCTGTGCTGGCGGTGCTCGGCGGGCTCGATGATCGTGCCGAACTGCATCCGGGCGTCAGGCTCGTCGTGCAGTCGGCCGTTGCGTTGTTCGGGCTGTGGTGGTTTGGCCCGGTCACTCTCGTTGCCGTTGTCGAGCATGCGTTTCACTGGCCCTGGTTGTGGACTCCGCTGGCGGGCATTGCCGTGGTGTGGTTGATCAACCTGCACAACTTCATGGATGGATCCGACGGACTTGCGGCCATGCAGGGCGTCTGGTCGGGCCTGGGCTTCGCGGCGGTGATGTGGCTGCACGATCAGGCAGCAGCGGCAACATTCGCGCTTGCCATGGCCGGCGGTTTTGCCGGTTTTTTGCTCTGGAACCGTCCGCCGGCCCGAATCTTCATGGGGGATGTCGGTTCGATGGTGCTGGGCGGGAGCGTTGCGATGCTGGCCCTGTTCGGTGCCGTCAGCGGGGCGGTAAGCGTTTGGGGCAGTCTGATCCTGACTTCGGTGTTTGTGGTGGATGCCACGGCCACGCTGGCGCGCAGGGTGGGTCGTGGCGAGCGGTGGTATACTGCGCACCGGCAGCACGCCTATCAGCGGCTGATCGTGGCGGGTTGGAGTCACGGGCAGGTTCTGGCGTTGTATGCCGTAACCAACCTGCTGCTGGTCATGCCGGCGGCGTGGGCGGCGGTTGCGTATCCGGAGCTGGGGGCAGTGATCGCAATCGGCCTGATCGTATTGCTTGCCGGAGGATGGTGGGTCATTCAGTCTGCCACGACAACGGAGAATCAACGGCATGAATGATCAGCACGAACAGCGGATCTCATTGCTGAACCTGCGCACCCTCGTGGTCGTGCACGACCTGGTGATGATCGGCGTTGCCTGGCTGGCAGCCAGGCTGGCCACGCTGTGGTTGCTGGGGGAAACCGCGGTCGATTGGCGTCAACTGGCAATCGAGATCAACCTGGTCCTGATCATTCAGGGCTTCCTGCAGTGGCGAACGGGCCTGTATCGCGGCGTCTGGCGTTTTGCCAGCTTGCCCGATCTCGCCAACCTGGTTCGAGCCGCCCTGCTTGCGGCGGTAGCCAGCAGCGCCGTACTGCTGGTCCTCGAGGCGCCGCTGGAACTGATGGTTCTCATGGTCTGGGCATTTCCGCTGCTGTTGATGCTGATGCTCGGGCTGCCGCGCCTGGTCTATCGCATATTCAAGGATATGCGCCTGGAAGTTCATCGTCGGCGACAGACCCATCGCACGGTCATCATCGGCGCCGGTACTTCCGGCCGCATGTTGTTGCCGGAACTGCGTCGCCGCGGCAGCTACGACATCGTCGGCTTTCTTGACGACGACCGGCGCCTGTGCAGCAAGGAAATCCTGGGTGTTCCGGTGCTGGGTGATATCGGCAGCCTGCCGCGCATTGCGCGCGAGGCTGCCATCGACATGGCGGCCATCGCCATCCCCTCGGCGACCAACCAGCAGATGCAGCGCGTCGTCGAGGTCTGCGAGAAGGCCGGGGTGGAGTTTCGAACCTTGCCAACCCTCAAGCAGATGGGGGCGAGCATTACCCGCTTCGATGACCTCAAGCCGGTCGCGATCGATGACCTGCTGGGTCGTGAGCCGGTTTCACTCGATTGGGAGTCGATTCGTTCCGGCCTGGCGGGCAAGCGTGTGCTGGTGACCGGCGGGGGCGGGTCGATTGGTGCCGAGTTGTGTCACCAGATCGCGCGGCTCGATCCCGCCGGCCTGGTGGTGCTGGATAACAGCGAATACAACCTCTACCGCATCGATCACCGGCTGAAGTCGGAATTCAGCGAACTCATGGTCGAAACCGTGCTGGGGGATGTGTGTGATTCAGCCACGATCGAGACAGTGATGAAGCGGTCCCGACCGGAAGTGGTCTTCCACGCTGCTGCCTACAAGCACCTGCCCATGCTTCAGCACCAGGTGCGCGAGGCCTTCCGCAACAATGTCATCGGTACCCGCCGGGTGGCCGATGCGGCGGTTCGCTATCGCGCCAGCTCCTTTGTGCTCATTTCCACCGACAAGGCGGTCAACCCCTGCAATATCATGGGCGCGACCAAGCGCACCGCCGAGCTGTACTGCCAGTATCTCAACAGTCGCTCCGACACCCGGTTCATCACCGTTCGGTTCGGCAACGTCCTCAATTCCACCGGCTCGGTCGTGCCGTTGTTCAACGAGCAGATCCGCAATGGCGGTCCGGTGACCGTTACGCATCCGGAAATCACCCGATATTTCATGACCATTGCCGAGGCCGGGCAGCTGATCCTGCAGGCGGCAGTGCTTGGCAAGGGAGGTGAGGTGTTCGTGCTCGACATGGGCGAGCCGGTACGTATCAGCTTCCTGGCCGAACAGCTCATTCGCCTGGCTGGCAAGGAGCCCGGGCGCGATATCGAGATTGTCTATACCGGGCTGCGTCCCGGCGAGAAGCTCTACGAGGAGCTTTTCCACGAGCATGAACCCTACGCCACCACGGCGCACGAGAAGATTTTCCAGACCCGCAGTCCGTCCCGGCAGCTCGAGGGAATCGATGAGCGATTGCGCCAGGCCGAACAGGCCGTCTTGCAGTACGACAATGCGGCCCTGCGTCGGGTGCTGCTGGAACTGGTCCCGGAACTGGGCCGCGTGCCCAGGCGCGAGCGCAAGGTCGTCCCGCTGGCCGGCTGACTTTTCA
>SKXY01000209.1 GCA_007128175.1 Wenzhouxiangella sp.
CCTGTCTATTTTGATCCAGTGGAAGTAAACGGAATGCTCATGGTTGACGGGGGTGTTCATCAATCTATTCCTATTCGACAGACCGTTCACAATATGAATGCTGATAAGATAACGGTTATTGTTTGTCAGCCAATCAAGGCCGGCCCAAGAAAACGGCCAACAGATATTGTTGAGATGGCATCATGGACAGTTGGTGCTATTTTGAAAAACCAGTTTCTTAGTGAACTGGAAAGAATTGAAGGGCTTGATGTGGAGAAAGAACTGTATTATCCCGAACGGAGCCTGGGCAACTCAATGAATTTTGATCATTCTAAAACAAAACCGAATTTTTATACCGGGTATACACTTGCCCGTAATGGAAATAGTCATCAGAATTTAGTAACCTAAAAGAAAAAAGGAGTCACTTATGGCATGGATGCAAGCAGCAAGTTTTGGTGTGTCAGCCCTTGGACACGTTTTAAACCGCACAGGTGGACGCAAAAAGGTACGAGCTTCACTGGCAGACACTTCATTTATTGATGATGAAGTTGAATCGATTAAAAGCAGAAATCAGGAAATGACAGATAAATTTCTGCGTACTGCCAGTGCCGGCGTCGGATTTGCTGATGCTACTCGCCAGAGAATGGGCAACGCAATGGGTGTTGCCGGCGGGCAAAGCCTCCTGGATCAGTCCCGGATGGGGGGGATGGAAGCAGCCTTTGGTGCCGGTATGCAAAACGAAATGGCTTCACAACAGAATGTCAACCAGTTAATGAATACCAGGGCAGGACTGGAGCAGTTCAACGCTCAGGCATTAAATAACGCGGAGGCTACAAACTTTCAGGCAGCAAGAGCTGACAGCCAGAATTTCTTCAACACTGTTGGCGCAGGACTGCTTGGAATGGCAAACCAAAGATATGATTCTCAACGCTTCGGCCAATCCATGCAACTACAAAACCGGATGCTGGATCAGAACGACAGCATGATGCAACACTGGATGAACCAGAATACAGGACTGCAGGGCAGGCCATTATTGCCGCCGGGATCCAGCCCTAACTTTAACAATTTCGGATAAGCTATGCCACGAGTCACTGATTTTCCCAACCAACAACAAACCATGCTGAATGCGGTTCTTAATAACCGAGCAATGAATCTGCAGGCTGATCAGACATACCTGGATGTAGCCGCTCAAAGTGAGCAGCTCCGCCAGTCCATGTTGGCGATGGTAATGGACGATGCTTTTTCCCGTGACGCTTTGGCTGAAGATGCCCGTCAGTTTGATAGCAGTCTGGAATTAGAGCAGGACAGGAACTTGCTGGGATGGGCAAAGCTTCATGAAGATCAGCGATCCAACCTTAGCAATGAAGGGCTTTTGGGTGACCAGATCGAACTAGCAAAAGACCAGCTTAGGTTTGATGAAACAACTCAGCAAAGAAGTGAACAGTTACAGTTCCTGGATACAGTGAGTGATAATTTAGCAAGTCTTTCACAGGCCTATGCAACCATCGACAGCCTTGAACAAAAACGCCAACGCACAGGAAGGCTCTTTGGTGAAGATGCCGAGAATTATGACGCTGCCCGTCAAACGATTCAGCACATGAGCGGTGTGGGTATTCGTGATATGCTCAACCGGGGAAGGATTGTTGGTGTGGACGATCAAACCATGCAATCGCTGGGAGCTGGATTTAATCAGTATATCCAGCAGGGTATACCTGAAAGAGATATCCCGCAAGAGGGATTGCTGGATCGGACAACCTATTCTCAGGTGCCTGAAGAAGACCGCTTTGGCCCTCTTTCATTAATGATGGGAAGGGGAGGTATTCATAATATCCACCGTATAGCAAGTGCTGCATTAAGTGGTATTACCGGGGTTGGCTGGAAAGACAGTCAGGGAAATCAATTTAATGTGCCAAGAATTGATGCAGAGATGCGCCAGGATCTTCAGAAGGTTATTGAAGGAGAGAAAGAACTCACTGATGGAATGAGGCGTAGGTTTAATGAACAGTTTAATAACTGGACACTCAGGGGTACCCATGGGTTTCCTACAACCAGCGCCAGGGCCAGAAGGGATCAGACAAAAACCGCCCGGTTTTACGAAAGTATGATTGCTGATAACATAGCTGCAGAAGCTGCCCAGCGATCATGGACATGGGCATCGCAAGAAGAACGGCAAACCAAATCCCGGGAAGAAATTAAAAATGAGTGGTTACAAAACCCTCTAAATGCACAAATTGCTTACAGGGAAGGGACTCCTAGAAAAGTGCGGCAAGCAAAAGTAGCTGCAGAGAAACTTGATGCTGTAAATAACGCAATCACACAATTGGGTGCTGAGGCTTATAGCGCAATGAGCAAAGGGGAAAGGGAAGCTCATGTATTAGCTGCTTTGGATGCTGTGGGTTTTCATGGCAGTTCTGTTAACGACCTTGCTTCTATTTATAGGGATTTCAATAATGACAACCTGTTTTTCTTTGATGAGTCTGAATACAGGAAATATCAGTCATTAATTGAAAACCTCCATTCTGATATAGGATTTAAGGTGGATGATTAAAAAATTATGATTTCATGTATATTGGGAATGTATCTGTTAACTAATAACACATTCTCTCATGATCTCAACGCTTCAGACTGATTTCCGCAATCCTGGAATCCAATTTGGCAATACCGAACGTCCTGATATAGATTTTCGCCGTCCACGACTTATTGAAGATGACTTTCGTCTGCTTGGTGTCGGGGAAAAATTCATGTCTGGTATCTTCCAGGGATTTACCACGATCAACCTTTCCCGTCGTGAGCCCGCCAATGTCGCTGAAGGCATTGCCCTATCGCTTGGTACATGGCTTGGAATCACCGGTGTAGCATTCAGCGGGCCGAAAGCATGGGGAGCCCGTTTTATGGCACAGGGCGCGTCACGGGGCGGCAGGATGGCTACAGGAATGGCAAAGAATAATTTCAGGTCTGTGCCTATATGGGTGGGTGACAAAGCTGTACAGGGGATCCGTAATATGTCCAGGCAGATCAACTCACCGGCTATGCGGGATTTTGCCCGTACTCATTCCTATACCGTAGATGCTCTTGAAGGAGCCACACGTATCGGTACAGCGATGGGATTGGTATCATGGCAGGAAGGTATTGAAGCGATGGCTATGGGTGGGGCGCTGGGAGTATTATTCGGTGGTTCTGACAGAGTGATCGGCAATGTGATTCGTGACCTTCGTCCGGCACTTCGTCAGCAGCTTAATATACCAAAAACGGCTTCCCCCGGTGAGGTTACTCAACGCCTTCGCCGTACCGAGCGTGCTATCAGTGCAGTAAGTGCAGGAATTGTATCCGGAATGCCCTCAACAATTATGGGGCAGCCTATGGAGTATCAGATCTATGATTACCTGTTTGGGGCATGGCTGGGTGCTGAGCCGTCCTATGTGATGCGTACTTCTCATGGTATGATCAACCAGGCCCGATCAAATAACCGGCACATGAAACTTCTCAGTGAAAAAATGAGAAGTGATACTCCTGAATACAGGAAAATGGTTCGCGACCATAAAAATGAACGCGTCAGGGAAATGATCAACGAAGAGCTTAATGCTCAGGCCGACTTTTATATTGGCCAGCGGATTAACAACCATAATAAAATGCCTGTTATGGTAGCTACAGCTGACGCGGCAGCCAAGGCCGGGAAAGCTTCCCTGGATGAAGTATTAGAAATGAACCGGCATATGTTTGCCGAAGGTGTTGAAGGAGCTTTTATCCAGGAAGGCCTTGCGCGGTATCAGTCAGAGGCTGAGGGGCAGGGAATGGGAGAAAAGCAGGCTGAAGTCTATGCTATGGATCGTATCCGTGAAGAGTATTTTCAATGGAGAAGCGGAGAAGAGACACCGGAATTTATGCGACAATGGAGTGAAAGCATTGAGGTGTTTTCTCCTGGTAAAAAGGATTATCAACTCTATCGGCCTGTACAGGTTGGTGATGAAGTAGGGATTATCTCCCAGGTGGATAGTGACGGATCTGTTATGCGGGTTCTTGCCAGCGACGGAGTGGAACTGGTAAGGAATAAGACGGTTCGTTCCTCTGATCAGATTGCATCGGACAGGGCACGTCAAAATGATGTGCATAATATTGACCGTCAGGATGTGGTCAATAAAATTGTGGCATGGCGGTATAAGACCGATGACACCAATCAGTTTGTCAATCAAGGGGAAGGAGCTGAAAAACTGGTTCTTGATGACAAGGTCTGGGAATACTTTCCGGATCTGGAAGCCAACTACAAACAACCTTCTTTTCATATTGATGCGGACGGTAAATTTTACCCCTCCGTGCTTATCGCCGGAAAAGAGTACCATAGGTTGCCTTTTAAGTTTGATAAGGAACAGGACGCATACCGCTTCGCTCTGGACTACTTAACAACCACTTCTCGTGAGCGTGCTCTTAACCAGGATCCTTCGGCTTTATATGAAACCAGTATTATCAAAAGACTGGCAGAAGAATACTCCAAGCCTGGTCATGAAATTAAAAGCCGTCCGATACTGGAGATTACCGCTGACATTATTCGTGACCTGGATATCAAAGACCAGCTTCGCGATCACACTGAGTTGTACAGCAACCCTTTCACTACCTATCAGAAGATTGTTCAGTCGCTGGTAAAGACACGTGATACCCAACGCCGCAACGAATTAGTAAAAGAGTTGGCCAAGGCTGAGAAAGATCAGAGTCCGCAACGCCAACAGCGTATCGATGCTATCAAGAGTGAAATTGACGGGCTGACTGATGTATACCGAAAACCATTAGGCTGGAAAGGATTCCTTGCTGAAATGAACAATCAGTTCCCGATGAAACGCGGGGATAAATCCTATTGGGATATGAGCAACCCTGTTGTGCGTGATCTGCGCCGGTGGTATAAGGATATGTCACTGCAAAAACCAACCAAATCATTGGTTATGGTTACCAGGGCTACAGGCAGAGACAGTCAAGGACGGGTCACTTCCCGTGAAGGCAAGCTCGAACAAATGGATGTAATGCCTACCGGACAGCGTAATGTAACCTATAAAGCCCCGTCACTACTGCAAAAAGCTTTGTGGGAATTAAGCCCAATGCATGAAGTGATTCATATTGACCATGTCTATGATCAGACCAGCAACCAGGTAACCAGGCTGAATCAGTCGGAGATAGTAACCCG
>SKXY01000001.1 GCA_007128175.1 Wenzhouxiangella sp.
AGGGCGGCAACAACCGCTTGACGCAACAGCAGGTTTCGCATGATCTTCCTTTCGGTTCAGGGCTCCAGGTGAATCGTCTAGTATTCTCCAACCGGCACACCAAGACAAGCCGCACGGTACCCAAAACAGCTTGAAGCGACCATTTTCTCTCGTTAGGCTGAGGAGGCCCGCTGTCGCCCGGGGCGCGGTCTATGCCCCGCTCGGGAACTTTCGGGCTTCGCTGCGCATCGCACTAGTGGAGACGGAAAGCAGACAATGCGGGCGTTGCCTGGGCGAACCTGCTTGGCAATCAGCGGCTCCGCGCACTCCATGCGGGGGGGCAATGGGGTTCGCCTGACTTAGGGAATCTGCTGTCCCTGTCCCCAAGGAAGGGGGTAATCCGAAATATGTTGGTCGGACGAGAAATCATGCCATGAACAGGCGCGACGGGCAATTTGACGAGCTGCTGAGTGCTTACCTGGACGGCGAATTGACGGTCCAGGAGCGGCAGGACGTGGAGCGAGAGCTGGCCACGAACCCGCAAGCCCGTCAGACGTTGGACGCATTTCGCGAACTCGATCGGCGACTGAAACAACTGGCTCGCTATCGGCTCGACAGCCGCGCCGCCACGCAACTCCTGGAGTCGCTGAAGACCGTTTCCGAAGAACCCGGAGGCGAAGCGGCCACGGTCGAAGCGGCCCGATCGGAACAACGCGAGGCGTTCCTGGATGGTGAACTGACCGACCAGCAACGCGAGCGTTACCTGCGTCAATTGGAAGCGGATCCGGTCGAACGTCAGCGACTGAACGAGTTGGAAGAGTTGCAGCGGCGGATTGCCGGCTTGCCGCGTTACCAACTGGAACCGGGTTTCTGCGAGCGGGTTTGGCAGCAGATCGATGCGGAGCACGTTTCGGAGGTCGCCTCGCGTACCGCGAAAAAGAAACCGCCGCCACGCATCCCCACTTGGCAAATCCTGGGGCCCCTGCTGGCGGTCGCTGCAATCGTGCTGGTCATGTTCTACATCACCAGTTGGGACCCGCGTGCTCCCGGCACGCCTGTGGCGCTTCCCGACCCTCCGGTGCGGGACGTGTTGCCTGCCCCAGAACCGATTCCGGATACGCCTCAGGAACCGGAGCGGCTGCCCGTGGCCCCGGACCCCCAGCAGATGCTGGTCAGTGCCATCGGTCGCCAGCATCCCGATCACTTGGTATTGGTCTACGAAGTGTCGCTGACTGAAGCGGGTGTCGAACAGGCGGCGTTTGCGAACCTGTTGGCGCGTCATCGGATCGGGATGCGTCAGACCGTACCGGTGGGCCCGGAAGAACAGGCCGAATTGCTTGAGCAACGCTTCTTGGCCGGTTTTCAGGAGTTTGATCCCCAGCGGGAGGATCTGGATCCGGTCGAGTTGTATTTGGTACGCAGCACGGGCAGGCAGGCCGACGCGATCTACCATGACCTGCTAGCTCGCCCGCCCGGTTTTGGTTCTTTTTTTCTGAATCTCACCACCCGAGATGCGGACGACGGGCTCCTGCATCGGCTGTGTGAGGCCTCCGATGTGGGGAGCGAGGTGGGTCAGGCGGTGCGACTGGTAGCCAATCTGGGGATTCTCAGTCGCACTGCGCGGAATTTGGGTGCCTTCGGGTCGATCCGCTGGATTGATCCCCGGCTGCTGGAACCCCCGTCGGAGCCGTCGGAGTCGTCGGAGCCAGCTCCCGTGGGCGAGCCCGCGGCCCCGGCCGCCGAGGACGATTTCGCCTGCGAGGTCCTGTTCGTCGTGCGGCATCTACGCGGAATTCGCTGAACGGCACCTCTCGCTTTTGTGCCGCAAATCCGCTACAAAGGGCGACGGCAACCTTGATCTTCGCCAGGGGGGCCATGCGAGCTCTTCACGGAACGGATCGGAACCAGGCGGCGGCTACCGCAGGAAAGCGAGATTCGGCGTGGATACCTTGATCATGCTCTTCGGTCTGCTGCTGGCGTTGGTGCTGGTGCTCTCGCCCGTGGTCGCACTCGGGTTGATCGTATGGCAGCATCGGCGTCTGAGCGAACTGCAGTCGCGGGTGCGTGCTTTGGAAGGCGGAGAGCGCGGTCTGGCGGCGTCTGCTGGTCAAGAGGTGTCGGCCGCGCCCCGACGCGAGCAGGCCGAAGTGTTGCTGGCCGACTTGGCCCGCCCCGCAACGGCCGATGCCGAGCCGGTGGATTGGGAGCAACTGATCGGCCGCCGAGCGCTGGGCTGGGTCGCCGTGTGCCTGCTGCTGGGCGCCGTGGCGTTCTTCCTGCGTTTCGCCTATGACAACCTCTGGATCGGCCCCCAAGGCCAGGTGGGGATCGGGATCCTGGCCGGACTGGCCCTGGTGCTGGCCGGCTGGCGCTACCATCGCTGGCAGTGGTTCCGTTTCTCGCAGATGCTGTCCGCGGCCGGGATCGTGGCGTTATATTTGTCGATCTACAGTTCGTATGCCTTTTATCATCTGCTGCCCCAGCAGATTGCTTCGGTATGCATGCTGGTGGTGATTCTCCAGGCGGCCGTGGTCGCGGTGCTGTACGCCGCGCCGATCTTGGCCTGGACCTCGATGCTGGGCGGGCTCGTCACGCCGGTCCTGATGGGTTCGGAGGTGGACCGCTATCCCGAGTTCTTTTCCTATCTGGTGGCTTTGAACCTGGGCGTGCTGGTCATCAGCCGCGTGCGGCGTTGGTCGGGTTTGGGGACTGCGGCGCTGCTGGCCACGCACGGATTGTTTTGGTTGTGGTACGAACGCTGGTATCATCCGGAGAAGCTGGCGGGGGCCCTGCGGCTCCTACGGCGGTACGACGGCGGCTGCTTCCTCGACGCTGAGGAGAAGCGGGACGTCCACCGGGCCGTCGCCCTCGCGGTCCTGGGCCTCCCGACCGAGGTCGTGGAGGAGTTGGGCGAGGAGGCAGGCCCCTGGGTCGAGGTGGCGGCGAGGGACCTCGATCACCTGGCGTTCGACGCGGATGCGCTCCTGCGCATGTGGGAGCTCGGCCTGGCCCGGGTGGCGGTCCGGGGCGCCGTCGAGCCCCACCTCGAGTTCGGTGATCTGCCGCGTCTGCACGAGCGGGCGGAGGCGTCGGGTCGCGTCGACCTGTTCGACGTGATGGTCTGCGAAGCCATGCCGAGCTGGGAACCCCGCCGCGACCGCGATCCACGGTCTCTGAGCGTCGTCTTCGACGCGCTCATGCGCCGCCGGGACGACGGCGGGTTGTTGACCATCTACCGCGATCACCTCGAGACCTGGGCTCACCGGTCGGCCTTCCTCGACCGCATGATCGCGACCTGGGCCCCCGAGCGGTCCGGTCTCAGGCAAGCGGCCGAAGCGCTCGAGTGGAAGCCTTCCGGCGAGGATCAGACGGCGAAGGCGTGGCTCCTGGACGCCATCGATCGCGCGTCGGCGTCAGCCGCGTCGTCCGCTGCGGGGTAGCGACGAGGCCGGCTCGCGACGTCCCCCTTCCTCGCGCTCAAGGCTCGCTAGCGTCGAGGCGCCGAGCGAAACCGGCGAGGAACTCGACGGCTCGAATGTCCGCCCGGTGGGCCAAGCGGAGCCCTACCTCCAGCGTGCCCACCGGGTCGGCGCCGGGCCGGCCGAGGCGCGCGAGCAGCGACGCCAGGCAGCGTCGGGTTTCGGCGCCCGGCGTCGCGCGCTCGAGCACGTTGCCGACTCGGAGGGTGCCGATGTCAGCCTCCGTGAGCGCCAGGAAGGCGTCGAGCACCTGGGCGGGCGGCAGGGCGGCCAGGAACGCCTCGACGAGGTCGTGCGTCACGAAGCGAAGACCGACCTTCCACTCGTCCCAGTGATCCATGAGCCAGGTGGGATCGTGCTGCAGGAGCCGCGGGATGGCGTGCTCGCGCAGCCGCGCGGTCCACGCCGCCATTTCCGTGCGGCCGGTCTCGTCGAGAGCGGTGTGAACGTCGTGGAGGTGCCGTTCGACCGCCTCGGGCTCCAGGGCCGCGAGTGTGGCGAACACGCCGATGCGGTCGGTGCCCTGGCCGTAGCCGTCGCCGAACGACGCCCGCAGCCCCCCGAAGCCCAGCCGCAGGTCGCTCGCGGCGAGGAGGGCCAGCGCCTGCGCACGCAGCTTGGCGTCGTCCGCTCGCCCCCGCATCTCCGCGCGATCTATTGTTCGGCAGAGCAGTTCGAGGCGGCGGGCCGGATTCTCGGTCGCGGCGAGCAGGGCCTCGACTTCCTCGGGTGACGGCATCCGATGCGAGACGAGGGCCTCCGCAACCAGTGCCGGTCGGATGCCCTCCCGCCGCGCGAGCTCAAGCGCCTCGGCGGCCGGCAGCGGCGCCGCCAGCTGGGCGAGGACGCGGTCGCGCAGGATCGACGTCAGGCGCGGCAGGATGCGGTGCCGGAAGGTTTCGAGCTCGGCCCACGGTGGGTTGGGGGAGCGCAGTGCGGCGGCCAGGATCCTCTCGAGGTATAGCCCCGCGTACTCGAGTTCGTGGACGCAGCGCAGCGCGTGGGCCGGTGCGATCGCGGCGAACTGCGCGAGGTCGGTACCGAGGGTGTCGATGGGCCGGATCCTGCGCATGTCGACCAAGGCCTCGGCGGCGACCTCGAGAACGCGGTCCGCCAGCACGGCGCCGTCGGCGGTGGAGCGCAGGGCGTGAACCACCACCTCCAGCGTGCGTGTGGCGAATCCGGTTCCACGCAGGAAGCCGGCGCCCAACGCGCGTTCGAATGCGACGGGATCGGCGTCGTTGAGCTTCGCGAGGAAGGCGGCCGTACGCGGGTCGTCCGGGTAGCGCGCATCGATGCCGCGCACCACGCGGTCGACGACGTGCTTTGGGGACCTGCGGTGCGCCACGAGCGCGAGCGCCGGGTCGCGGCGAGCGACGGCGGCCCACGGCACCCGGTCCTTGGAGTCCAACGGCACGACGCCCGTGGCACGTTCGGCGATGGCCAGCAGGAGCTCGGCGGCGGTCTCGTCGAGCGCAAGCCAGGCCTCCAGGACCTCGGCCGCGTTGGATGCGGTGACGGCCCCGGCGACCATATCGGTGGGCCACCCGGCGCCCGACCGGGCCGCCGGGTCGAGCATGGCGGCCACGTGATCCTCGAGGTCTGCGGGAGCGATGCCCGACAGCAGCTGGCGCGCCAGGTACGGGGCGGCGG
>SKXY01000246.1 GCA_007128175.1 Wenzhouxiangella sp.
CCGGTTCCACGCCGCAACGTTTCCGCCCGGCGCTGTTTCGCGTTCGCAACTGCAACGATGCAGACTCCTGCCTGTTCGAGGAGCTGGCCGAGGGGGTCGAGAACCTGCAGGTTTTCTTCCGCCGCCAGGGCAGTGACGACCTCTACTCGCCGCGCGACAGCCAGATTGGAAACTGGCGCAACGTGACCGCGGCCGAGCTCGACCTGGTGCTGGTCTCCCCCGAGCCGGTCGAGAACCGCGAGCTTGAACAGAGCCTGGAGCTGGGCAACGGACTGGTCGTGCAGATGGCCGACCAGCGCATTCGGGTGGCCTATTCCCATACCGCTGCCGTGCGCAACCGAATCATCGTGCGCTGACCTGCGAGGTGCTGATCCCATGTTGAATCGCAACGTTTCCTTCCCGCGCCCGGCTGACGGCCTGGCCCTGATCCTGGCCCTGATCTTCCTGCTGGTGCTGACCATTCTCGGTGTCGGTGCCATGCAGAACACGCTGTTGCAGGAGCGAATGGCCGGCAACTACGCCGAGCGCAACCAGGCCTTTCAGATGGCCGAGCTGGCGGTGCGCAGCGTTGAGCGCGAGCATCGCCAGGCGATCGATTCCGGCGGCGTCGTGCCGGCCTCACACGATCAGTCCAACTGGCCGACCGCCTGCCCGGACATTTTCGATGCCGACGGCCGCTATGCGTTGGGGTGCAGCGGTTCGGCTGTGGCCGCCAACCGCGCCTGCCTGGATGCGCTGGCCTGGGAAAGCGTGAATGTGCCCGCCGGCCTGGCCGAATTCGTGGTCGTGCCGCTGGATCATGTCTACTGCGCCAATCCGGAAGACGAGACCATGGATTCGACCGACGATTTCGGGGCCTACGGCCTGGGTGACCGCGGCGGTGCCAGCATGATCCTGGTGATCGGCCGTGGTCGCGGGCCGGCGGATACCGGCGAGGCCATCGTGCAGACACTCTACTTCGGGGGCGCGGTGTCGGGCCGCGATTACGACAGCAATGGCAACTGATATTCAGGGGCGACAGGGAGACAAGCGCATGAACAGACTGATGCTGGCAACCATGACCGCGCTGCTGGCCTGGACGGTCGGAGCCACTGCCCACGCCGGGGTGAATATCGCCCCCAAGCCGTTGAGCATGTCGACCGGCGAGCCGCCCAATATCCTGCTGATCCTCGACAACTCCAACACCATGGCGGAAAACCTGGACGGGACTGTGGCCGCCGACTGCGCGCCTGGGCCCGATGCCGATTGCGTGGCCGGTGCCGCCAGCCCGTTGAGCAAGTCGGAAATGATCCGCGAAGTGGGGCGCGGATTGCTGACGACCTACCGCGATGAAATCAACCTCGGCCTGATGGCTTACCAGCAATACCCCATGGGCAGCGAGTGGGCCGATGTCTTCGACAACCAGATCTGGGTGGGGCGGCTTGGCAATCGCTTCTACGACGTGTCCTACGACCCGGACAGCTACGATTCTGGATTTTCGGGCACTCCCTGGGATTCCGACACCAAGGCGTTCCGTGTGCCAAATCCGAACTCGGCCGGCGATTACATTCACTACAACATCGGTGTGCCGGGATATGGACCCTCGGATACATCGCAGTACTGCTTTACCCGCGACCCCGGCGGGGGGTATCTCGAGGAAGGGTTCCGCTTTCGCTGTTTCGGTTCGAAGACGGGAACATCGGATGCCGTGCCGCCCGATCAGACCAATCCGGGTGGCGGCTTTACCGGCCACCAGGGCACGACCACCGGTTATCTCAGTGACAGCGCGCGCGCCCGAGGCGTGACACATTGGGGCGAGCACATGGTGTTCATGCAATACAACCACCCGGAATGGATCGGTGCGGGATCACCCGGGAAGGGCTTCCTCCACACTCCCATCCGCTACCTCGACGAGAATCATGCCGCGAGGCTGGCCCTCAAGCTGGCGCCCCAGCATCACGACACCAGCAACGACGATCTTCTCACCGACCCCGACGAGCCGGTCATCGTGGCCGGCCTGACGCCCCTGCAGGGCACGCTGCTGACCGCGCGCGACTATTTTCTCGATCAGACCCAGCACTTCGGCGCCGACCAGGGCCGGGGCAACGCCGATGAGTCGCTGCCGGAATCCTGCGACGTCAACGCCGCCATCTGGCTGACCGACGGCATGCCGTCGGTGCGCGTGGACGGTGACCCGTACCAGGGGGATGTCGACCAGGCACTGGCCGATGCCGTGGATGCCGCAGGCTCGTTCCACGGTGATGCCGGCGTGGACATCTACGTCGTCGGCTTCGCCATGCCGCCGGCTGTGCCCGACGATGCACTCGAACAACTGGCTGACGCCGGCGGCACCGAATCACCGTTCCTGGCCAACGATCCGGATGCTCTGTTCGATGCCGTCAACGACATCTTCCAGCAGATCATCGCCGACGCGCAGTCGGAGTTCGGCAGTATTGACTCGGGTGCCGTGCTGCGATCGGGCAATCTGGGCTTTCGTACCATGGCCGACCCCGCCGACTGGTCCGGCGATGTCTACGGTGTGCGCAACCCCGATGGCAGCGAGCAGGTGGCCTGGCGCGCCAGCGAGCAGATGCCGGACTGGAACCAGCGCAACCTGATCACCGACGGCGGTGATTTCGATACCGGAAGCAGCGAGCTGATCGATGCCTTGCACGACGACGAGGACACGGCCGCGGCCATCGTCTCCTACATCCAGGGTGACCCGCTGCTCGAGCAGCAAAACGAGGGCCCCTTCCAGAATCGATCCAGCCTGATCGGTACCGTGGTCGGCAGTGAGCCGGCACTGCAGCGCCCGGTCAACCATGCCTGGGATCGCCTGCCGGAGGGCGAGCCCGGGGCGGGCACCTACAACAGCCATGTCGAAAGCAAGTTCAACCGGCGTGATGTGGTCTACGTCGGCAGCAATGCCGGTGTGCTGCACGCGCTCGATGCCGAAACCGGCGAGGAGCTCTTTGGCTATGTGCCGCGCGGCGTGTGGTCCCGGCTGGCCGATGTTGCCAACCCCGTGCCCGACTTTGTCTATACCGTCGATGGCAGTGTGGTGGTGACCGATGCCTACCTGCCCGGCCGCGGCGGCTGGCGCACCGTGCTGCTCGGGTCTCTGGGCGCCGGCGGGAAGTCCGTGTTCGCCATCGACGTGACCAACCCCGCTTCACCCTCGGTATTGTGGGAGGTCACGGCCGAAGATCTGCCCGATTCCGGCGATCTCGGCCATACCTTTGCCACGCCGCGCGTGGCCCGGCTCGAGAATGGCGATTTTGCCGCCGTGGTCGGCAACGGCTACGGTTCGGACAACAACGATTCACGCCTGCTGGTTTTCGATCTCGACAACGGCGACCTCATTGGCAACCTGCTCGGCGCGACCGGTAGCGAGAGCGAGCCGAATGGCCTCTCGACCCCGCGTGTGGCGCGCCAGCGGCCGCACGAGTACTACGACCGCTGGGTCTACGCCGGTGATCTGCAGGGCAACCTGTGGCGCTTCGATCTCAATAATCTCGGTGGTTCCGGCCAGCTTGTGTTCAGCGGCGACCGACCGATTACCGCACCCCCGCAGACCAGTTACCCGCGCGGTGGCGAAGGGTTCGTGGTCAGCTTCGGGACCGGCCAGTTCTTCGAGGTCGGTGACAACGCTTCCGCCGGAGCTCCGGACGAGTACTTTTATCTCATTCACGATCTCGAACCGGAAGACGGCGCGCTCAACCTGAGCCGCGGCAATCTCGTCAGTCGCTCGTTCGGCGGCGCATCCACCGGTGAGCAGGATGCCATCGATCCCGAGGACGACAACGGTTGGTACGTCAATCTCGGCTCAGGCGCACGCATGCTGTTTCAGCCGCGCGTGGTCTCCGGCATGGTGCTGTTCAGCAGTTTCCGTCCCAGCCAGGAAGCCTGCTCGGTCGGCGGCGAGAACGAAGCCTACCTGCTGGAAGTGACCAGCGGCCAGGGTGCCTTTGCCCCCGGAGGAGTGGGCCGCCAGTCGGGTATCGAGGGTGCACCGTCACGTCCCGGCTTCTCGGTGCGTGAACGCGAAGCCGTGGATGAAGACGGTGAAGTCATCGAAGACCCCGACACTGGTGAGCCGGTCATGGTGCCGGAGGTCGTTGTCCGCGTGGGCGATGAGGAAATCGTTGTCGAGAGCGACGGCATGGACGACCTGGCCGCCGACCTGGCCGGAGGCCGCCGCAGCAACTGGTTGCAGTTGCGCTAAGGGACCTATCGAAGAAAACAGGGCCCGAGGGAGGGCAGGGCGGCAGGGAAGATGTTCCTGCCGCCCTTTTTTTTCAGGCTTCCGGCAGTTGGCGGTCGAATTCGACTGCGAAGCGCTCGCGGATCTGCTCGGGTCGGAAGTCGTGGTGCTGCGGGCCGTTATGGGCGATCTTGATGGCGCCGAGCAATGATCCCAGCCGGCAGGCATCGGCCGGATCCCAGTCGCGTTCCAGGCCGAACAGCAGGCCCGCGCGGTAGGCATCGCCGCAGCCTGTCGGGTCGACCACTTTGTCCGGCTTGACTGCCGGGATGTGAGTTCGACCGTCGCCGTTCCACAGCTCCGAGCCCTCGCCGCCGTGGGTGATGATCAGCCCGCCGGCCAGCTGTGCGGCGACATCCTCGTGCTGCCAGCCGGTCTTGTCCTTGAGCAGTTCCCACTCGTAGGAATTGACCGTCAGCCAGTCGGCGTTGGCGACCATCTGCTTGAGCTCGTCGCCGTCGAACATCGGCAGGCCCTGGCCGGGATCGAAGACATGCGGGATGTCGGCATCCCTGAACTGGGCGGAGTGTTCGAGCATCGCCTGCTTGCCGTCGGGCGAGACGATGCCGAAGGTGACGCCGTCGTCGACCGGCACCTCCTGGCAGTGGTTTTCGCTCATCGCGCCGGGATGAAAAGCGGTGATCTGGTTGTCGTCGATATCGGTGGTGATGTAGGCCTGGGCCGTCCAGTGGTTGCCGAGCACGCGCACGTAATCCTGACGGATGCCGAGGCGGTCGAGGTGACGGGCGTAGTCGTCGAAGTCCGGGCCGACGGTGGCCATGGGCAGCGGGTCGCCGCCGAGTTTCTTCAGGCTGTAGGCGATATTGCCCGCGCAGCCGC
>SKXY01000321.1 GCA_007128175.1 Wenzhouxiangella sp.
AATATTTTTACATTCATATTTAGTTTCTTGGCTTTACAGAGTAAGTTCTTAGTAACAAAGAATTTCAAAAACTCCTACAGGTACATCTCCCGTCAACTTATCAAAAATAAATTCAAGCTTTTTGGTTTGAACGGCTTGCTCGAGTCGTACTTCGTTTATAGATTGATGATTGTCTTTTTTTTGAGCTAAAGTCTTTTCATTTTCATCCCGAATAGTGTAATTACGAACACAATATGGGATAACTCGCTCTGGATGCCCCATCAAAGAAGATTCCAAAGCATGGTCAAAATCTGTATCAAACATTATTTTGATTTTTTGAACAGATTTTTTTTCGGGCCACTCCATTATTATTTTTGGTTTTTCATCGGTAAAATCAGCAACCCACGCGTTTGTACGATTTGTTGGCCTCACATATCCATTGTTCAAGTTCTCTGCGCCATATACATCTAAACCCGGCTTGATCTCAAATCCAAGATTTTTCCCTTCTGGCCTTCGTTCGGGGCACCAAAATTCAAACGTATCAACCCCTAAACCTTGTGGCGGTTCTTGCTTACCCGTATTCGAAACCGCTTTGTTTTCTCCATTTACAACAGACACGAGACCTGTTACCAATTTATTGCTGGTCTGCACTGATATTTTCTCATTCTTCATCAGGCAAATAAATGCATACTGGTCATGTTTCAATATTTCATTGAATTCTAAAGAAATCTTTTGCTCTCCTTTGCGTACGTCAATTTCTTTCCTTTCAAGAATCTTATCGGGAGTAAAATTGTGCTTTTTTGAACTTGTTCTGAGTTCAATATTTAGTATTGAATCCTCTTCAGCCCTTATGTTGAATTTGAACCCATATTCAGTACTTTTCTTTAGCGGCAGTAATTGTGCTGTTGAATTTTTCAACACTTTCCAGGGGCCATTAAATGGTAGAGATCGAAGCGCCAACTCAGAGCTTGCCGTAATTTCAGCCGAATTGACAAGATTATTATCATCTTCGATAGGAATGCCAGGAATGGATTGTCCACGAATATTCAGTTCCTTCTGAAGTAATTTGATTACGTTCTCATCTGCTATGTCGGCCGGCTTAAGATTTTTCTTTTTGGCTAACGCTGCTGCGACCCCTACAACCTGGGCTCCGTGCGCACAAGTTGCCATAACCCTGGACGAACCAAATGCTACATGACTGGCACTGATAATCCGACCCGCTAAAAATAAATTATCTATACTCCTACTGTAGTAACAACGGTATGGGATTTGGTATATCCCTTTGGAATGCCATTGATTACATCCTGGCTTATCACTGTAAATACCATCTGCTGGATGTAAATCCAGTGACCATCCACCAAATGCAACGGCATCATAATGAGATCGCTGTTCAACTACATCTTTTTGATGAAGCATATAATCTCCTTCAAATCTGCGGCTTTCTCTTTTTCCCGGAATAGTAGCAACCCATTCAAGTGTAAATGTTTCTGCTTCCGGGTACTCTCCACTGTTTTTCACATAGTCCCAAAGTCCGTAAATAAATTTCCAAAGTTCCCACTTGATTTCTTCTGACTGATGTATGGTATCGAGCCTTCCACCGTACTCTACCCACCAAAGTTTACATCCATCGTCCTGTAATTGATAATTTCTGATACGTGGAAGCTCATCAACATTTTTAAGGGCATACGATGGGGCTACATATTTAACCGGTTCGCCTACATCCTTCGTATAAAAATACATGGAATGTCCAAGCAGTTCTCCGTAATCTTCCACATCCGGGGCAAATCCTTCATCGAACTCCTCAGGTTTTTCGGCACCCATTCGAAACGGTGCACCTGCCTGAAAAGCCACGATTCCATCTCCGGAGGCATCGCAAAAGATGGGGGCTTCAAGATTATACTTTGTGGATGTCTGGCTGCAAAACCCGGTTACACTTTTAATTTCAGTATCCGATTTCTTTTTGGTTTCGTAAACAGATGTATTGAGAAGCAAGGTAATATTTGGTTCATCTGTAATTTTTTCGAGTAGAATAGTATCAAAAATAATGGGGTTTCCCTCCTTGTTTCGATAGAGGTTTTCCACCAAAAGCTCGTCTATCACGCCTCCTTCACGCGACCACCGATTGTTATTACCCATATGAGATGTAGCTCCCAGTATCCACAAACGGACTTCACTGGATGCATTCCCACCCAAAACGGGCCTATCCTGTACAAGCGTTACTGAAATGCCGGCTCTTGCAGCGGTTAGCGCACAACATACGCCTGACATCCCTCCGCCAACCACAACCAGGTCTGATTTAATGGTTTCGGTGTTATTGCTGCGTTTTTTTTTAAATCCTTTCTTAATCAAAGCTGACTCTCATTTAATAATTTTATCTTTACCTTTTTCAACTTTTTGAATTCCAAGTCTCCATACAAGGTATGCCGTTCCCATAATGAGAAGGCCTATGGGGCCAACCAAGAATTTTGCCTCTCCGGCGATAAATCCTAAAGCAAAAATCAGGGCACCTGTAAATGCCAGCGCCAGTGAAATTACCTTCATCCCATATTTATTTTGTTCAAGTGAATCTTTATCCAATTTAGCCTGCAATTTCACAGTTACATCTTCTTCATCGGCCAAAGCTTTTTCATACTGTTTGAATGATGTACTGATCTTCCCATTCCATAAAGCCCAAAGTTCATAACCAAGAAGCATGATAAGAGGACCGCCTACTCCAAGAATCATCTCTTCGGCTCTCTCCAGCCCTAAGTTCCATACAATTGGTGTCACAAATTTGAAGAATAGATTAATGATAAGACTTGCAAGTGTAATGAATGCGATCGATCGGCCGGTATGCGTTTTCGAGAATAATGCCCAAATTGGTGGGGCGTAGAGTGGCGCACCGGTAAGCGCTGCAACGCTCAGTACAATTTCTACAATACCGCCAGCTCTCGGCACAAGTAGGGCAACACCTACAGTACCCACACCAAACAGTACCGTTGAAAGGCGACCGACGATCATCAACTGTTTATCTGATGCACTTGGGCGAAATGGTTTAAAAATATCATTTGTCACCACAGCGGCAGCCAGATTCAGCGTGGTATTTACGGAACTGGCGGTAGCGAAAACCATTCCGCCCAGCATCAATCCAAGCATGCCAATGGGAAGGACATCTTTAACCATAAGTAAATATGCTGCCTCATTTTCCAGTCCAGTCAGGCCCGGATCAATTGTTCTATATAACATGGGTGGCAACATCCAGATCACAGGACTGATCACATAAAGCGCTGTAAACAAATATCCCACTTTTTTTGCCGATCGTTTGTCTTTGACCGATGTGTATCGCTGCACATAAGCCCAGTTTCCGCCGATAAACACCATATTATAGAACGCAAAAGCGATGATAAATCCAATCGTGTATTCTCCGCTGAACAGATTAAAAAATCCATCAGGAGCTTTCTCCACAAATTCAGAAAAGCTGCCAGCGTTGTCCAGTGCAAGAGGAACAACAATCAAAATGGCCGCCGTAAGGATCACAAATTGAAGTACATCTGTTACAATCACCGACCACAAACCACCCACGGTTGTGTATAATATAATCAGTACACCGAGCAGAATTATAACTTCATAAATCCCAAATCCAGTTGCCACGTTTACAATTACGGCTACTGGATAGAGAAAGGCCCCAGTGTAGGCCAAAGAAAGAGCCAAAAACAGGTAGGTATAGAACTGCTGCACGGAAATACCAAGCCTTTTACTGATAAACTCGGCTGCTGTCAGCACTTTTGTCTCTCGCCACTTGGGAGCGATGAATAGTGCAATCATTAAACCGGCTGCACACATTGCCCACTGAATCGTTACAGCTACCCAGCCGTGCTCATAAGCAATGGCGCCCCATACTACGAAAGTACCGGCTGAAAAAAAGCTCATGAACAGCGATAAACCGTTAATGGGCCAGGGAACAGCACCTCCGGCGGCAAAGAACGACTTCATATCGGAACTACTGCGCCCTCTTCCAAATGACAGTCCCGCCGTTACAATTGCAACAGAAAAAATGATAACTACAAAATAATCGAGGTAATGCAAATTGCTTCTGTTAAATGATTTTCAGTTCTACACCAACCGCATTAATCTAATCAATACTTACTTTCACATACTGTTCATGCCAGGCAATTCCATAAGCAATTTTTATTGTACCCGATTGATCTTCAGGTATCGTAAAAGTACCTCTGAACCGGTTCGAAGAGGTACTGACCTCTTTTACATCCACCAAAATTCTTCTGTCATTCAGATAGATAAATGCTTCGGCTTGTTCTCTTTTAGCATAGTCGAAATTCAGTGGTGCTGTAACTTCAATGCCAATTTCATCTCCTTGTCTCGCAGAAGCGATCGGTTCAGAAAATGAAGCGTCATAAGCCAAAACAGATGTTTTTTGGGCCGACATATAAGCTAATGAAATATTCCAGGGTGTATTAAAGGTAACCCAGCCTTCCGTGTGTCCCGGGTCCCCGGCATATGGGTTGTACGGAAACGTGGTTTCTTTAGGTGATCCGTCCAATACCCCACGGGAAACCTGCAAAAAACCGGCGCCTCCCTGATATTCCTGAAACCATCCCTCATCCACGCCTTCAAAATCGAGGTATCCGTCAAACGAAAAATGACGGCCTGTCGGATTCCTGCCAAACACATGATCTACATGTGCAGTTGCTAATTGATCCAATCGTTTAACTACATTATGATCTTTTAAAATGCGTGTAGCGGCAATTAATGGTGCAGGTAAACCGGCAATATTTCCAACTTCATTAAATCCGGTTTCAGGCCTGTCGAGCCTGCTATGCCCTATACCAGGAATAATCCAACGATCATTCGAATATTTTCTAAAGTCCCAGAAATTATCGGATCTCTGAATGGCAACTTCTGCCCACTTTTCTATTTTCTGCAACACACCATGGGGAGCTTTGTCGGGATAATGCTCCAGGAAATGGACAAAGGAGGTAATGGCTACCCACTCTCCCTGCCGTTGTCCTTTTGTTGTCAGCGGATCATGCCAGTCAAGGTTAGCTATGAGCCATTCTGTTTGATTATAGGCCGCCTGAAAATAATCATTAGGATCGT
>SKXY01000314.1 GCA_007128175.1 Wenzhouxiangella sp.
GGCAGGATGTCGCGTTCAAAATTCGAATGCTTGCGGGACATGAGTATTGAATCCGTCAGTTCTTCGGACGCTTGGCGCCGTACTTGGAACGACCCTGGCGGCGATCGGAGACGCCAGCGGTGTCGAGACTGCCACGAACCGTGTGGTAGCGCACACCAGGCAGATCCTTCACACGACCACCACGAATCAGCACTACCGAGTGCTCCTGCAGGTTATGACCCTCACCGCCGATATAGCTGGTGACTTCATAGCCGTTGGTCAGCCGCACACGAGCAACCTTCCGCAGAGCCGAGTTCGGCTTCTTCGGCGTGGTCGTGTACACACGCGTGCACACACCGCGCTTCTGAGGGGAAGCCTCGAGCGCCGGCACATTCGATTTGTACTGCTTGGCCCGCCTTGGTTTGCGAACCAACTGATTGATCGTCGCCATAGTCTTTTTGATGTCTCAGGAAAACAAACGACAGACCGAGAAAGTCGGTCTGCCGAAGAACGAGAATTCTAAAGGGTTGTCTGGGGCCTGTCAAGCGCGAGCGGTCATTTGGAAGCCCCACCCGATGCCGGAGCGCATCCGGGCTGTTAAACGTAAAACGGGAAACGCAAAACGGGCGATGGCGGCGAGCCTTCCGGACGGCCAGGTGGCCAACGGCAAGGCGCCTGCCATTGGCCCGCGAGCTTAACCGGTAACGCCTCGCCCGCACCCGAGTAACGTTTCACATTGCACGCTTCCAGACGCGAAGGCGCGGCAAATTCAGACCGTTCGGCACCGGGTCCCGATGCCGAACGGCCCGCGCCGGAGACTATTCGTCCCCGGCCGACTCCTCGGCTTTCGCTTCCTCGACCTCGTTGTCGGAGGCCTTGAGGAGCGCGGCCAACTCGGCATCGGCTTCCTCGTGGCGTCGGTCACGACGACGCTGGGCGGTAACGCGACCGGTACCAGCCGGAATGAGCCGCCCGACAATGACGTTTTCCTTCAGTCCGCGCAGGCTGTCGACCGTACCGCGCACCGCGGCATCGGTCAGCACCCGAGTGGTCTCCTGGAAGGAAGCCGCCGAGATGAACGACTCGGTCGCCAGGGAGGCCTTGGTAATGCCGAGCAGAACGTTCTGCCAGGTAGGAACCAGCTTGCCGGCCTGCTCCAGTCGCTCAACCTCCTCCTGCAACCGGGTGGCCTCGACTTGTTCGCCGCGCAGGAAGTTGCTGTCGCCACCGTCGAGAACTTCGACCTTGCGCAGCATCTGGCGGATGACCACCTCGATGTGCTTGTCGTTGATCTTCACGCCCTGCAGACGGTAAACGTCCTGAATTTCCTGCACCAGGTAGTTCGCCAGCTTCTCGACGCCGAGCAGGCGCAGGATGTCGTGCGGGTTGGGCTCGCCATCTACGACGGTTTCACCCTTCTCCACGTGCTCACCCTCGAACACCAGGACCTGGCGCCACTTCGGAATCAGCTCCTCGTGGGTCTCGCCGTGCTCGTCGGTGATGACCAGACGCTGCTTGCCCTTGGTCTCCTTGCCATAGCTGACCACACCCGAGGCCTCGGCCAGGATGGCGCCTTCCTTGGGCTTGCGGGCCTCGAACAAATCGGCAACGCGGGGCAGACCACCGGTGATGTCGCGGGTCTTGGACGACTCCTGCGGGATGCGGGCGACGATGTCGCCGACCTTGATCTCGCCACCGTCGGCGCAGTTGATGACCGCGCCAGCCGGCAGATAGTACTGCGCCGGCTGCTCGGTGCCCGGGATGTTGAGCTGCTTGCCGTCCTTGTCGACCAGGCGAATCATCGGGCGCAAATCCTTGCCCTCAGAGCCACGCTTCTTCGGATCGGTCACGACCACGCTCGACAGACCGGTGACTTCGTCGACCTCTTCAGTAACGGTCACACCTGAGATGAAATCGTGGAAACGGGCAAAGCCGGGGAGTTCGGCAACCACCGGGTGGGTATGCGGGTCCCAGTTGGCCACGTTCTGGCCGACGTCGACCTTGTCGCCTTCACGGACACTGACCATCGCACCGTACGGGATCTTGTAGCGCTCACGCTCGCGCCCGTGACTGTCGATCACCGACAGCTCGCCGGAACGCGAAACCGCGACCAGCTTGCCCTCGGTGTTTTCCACCGATTTCAGGTTGTACAGACGGATACTGCCGCCGGATTTGACCTCGATATGGTCGATGGCAACCGAACGCGATGCCGCACCACCGATGTGGAACGTCCGCATGGTCAGCTGCGTGCCGGGCTCGCCGATGGACTGCGCGGCGATCACGCCGACCGCCTCGCCCTGGTTGACGGTGGTGCCGCGTGCCAGGTCGCGACCGTAGCAGGCCGCGCAGATGCCGTGTCGCGTTTCACAGGTAATGGCCGAGCGAACCAGGACACGGTCGACACCGGCCGACTCCAGATCCTCGACCCACTGCTCGTCGAGCAGCGTGCCACGGGCGCAGAACACATCATCGCTGTCGGCCAGGTAGATATCCTCGGCCACCACGCGACCAAGAATACGCTCGCCCAGCGGTTCGACGACATCGCCGCCCTCGACGATGGGCAGCATTTCCAGACCCTGCTCGGTACCGCAGTCTTCCTCGATGACGACCAGGTCCTGGGCCACGTCGACCAGGCGACGCGTCAGGTAACCCGAGTTGGCGGTCTTGAGCGCGGTATCGGCCAGACCCTTTCGGGCACCGTGGGTCGAGATGAAGTACTGCAGGACGTTGAGGCCCTCGCGGAAATTGGCGGTGATCGGCGTTTCGATGATCGAGCCGTCCGGCTTGGCCATCAGGCCACGCATGCCAGCGAGCTGACGGATCTGGGCAGCCGAACCTCGAGCACCGGAGTCGGCCATGATGAAGATCGAGTTCATCGAATCTTCCACCACCTCGTTGCCGTCGCTGTCGATCCGGGTCTGCTTGCCGATGCGCTTCATCATGGCGCGCGCCACTTCTTCGTTCGTGCGCGACCAGATATCGACCACCTTGTTGTAGCGCTCGCCGGCCGTCACCACGCCGGAGGCGTACTGGTTCTGGATATCGAGCACTTCCTTCTCGGCACGCTCGAGAATTTCCTTCTTCTCCGGCGGCACCTGCAGATCGTCGAGGCCGATGGAAACACCGGCACGGGTCGAGTAGTGGAACCCGGCATACATCAGCTGGTCGGCGAAGACCACGGTCTTCTTCAGCCCCAGCTTGCGGTAGCACTCGTCGATCAGCTTCGAGATCTGCTTCTTCTTCAGTACCTGGTTGACCAGTTCGAAGGGCAGGCCCTCGGGCAGGATTTCCCTGAGCAGCGCCCGTCCGACCGTCGTCTTGACCCGGCTGATCGATTCGGTGCGCTCGCCGTCTTCACCGATTTCGACATCGCGCACGCGCACGGTGATGGTGGCCTGGAGGTCGATCTGACCGTTGCTGTAGGCGCGGTGGACTTCGGCCACGCGCGAGAAGTACATGCCCTCGCCGCGCTTGCCGGCAATCTGCCGGGTCATGTAGTACAGCCCCAGTACCACGTCCTGGGTCGGTACGATGATCGGCTCGCCGTTGGCCGGAGACAGGATGTTGTTGGAGCTCATCATCAGCGCACGCGCTTCGAGCTGGGCTTCCAGCGACAAGGGCACGTGCACGGCCATCTGGTCACCGTCGAAGTCGGCGTTGAAGGCAGTACAGACCAGCGGATGCAGCTGGATGGCCTTGCCCTCGATCAGCACCGGCTCGAAAGCCTGGATACCGAGACGGTGAAGCGTCGGGGCGCGGTTGAGCAGCACCGGGTGCTCACGGATGACTTCCTCGAGGATGTCCCAGACTTCCGATTCTTCGCGCTCGACCAGCTTCTTGGCCGCCTTGATGGTCATGGCCAGGCCGCGACGCTGCAGCTTGGAGAAGATGAACGGCTTGAACAGCTCCAGCGCCATTTTCTTGGGCAGGCCGCACTGGTGCAGCTTGAGCGTCGGACCGACCACGATGACCGAACGGCCGGAGTAGTCGACGCGCTTGCCGAGCAGGTTCTGACGAAAACGACCCTGCTTGCCCTTGATCATGTCGGCCAGGGACTTGAGCGGACGCTTGTTGGTGCCGGTGATGGCGCGACCGCGACGTCCGTTGTCGAGCAGCGCATCGACCGATTCCTGCAACATGCGCTTTTCATTGCGCACGATGATGTCGGGCGCGTTGAGCTCGAGCAGGCGCTTGAGTCGGTTGTTGCGGTTGATGACGCGACGATACAGATCGTTGAGATCCGAGGTCGCGAACCGGCCGCCGTCGAGCGGCACCAGCGGACGCAGGTCCGGCGGCAGCACCGGCAGCACGGTCATGATCATGTATTCGGGACGGTTGCCCGAATCGATGAAGGCTTCCATCAACTTGATGCGCTTGGACAGGCGCTTGATCTTGGTCTCGGAATTGGTCGCCGCGATATCTTCCCGCAGGGTGGCCAGTTCCGAGTTCAGATCGATATTCTTGAGCATGTCGTAGACGGCTTCGGCGCCCATCTTGGCGTCGAACTCGTCACCGTATTCCTGCATCGCATCGAGGTATTCCTCGTCGGTCAGCAGCTGGCCGCGTTCGAGCATGGTCATGCCCGGGTCAAGCACCAGGTACGACTCGAAGTAGAGCACACGCTCGATATCGCGCAGAGTCATGTCCAGCATCAGGCCGATGCGGCTGGGCAGCGACTTGAGGAACCAGATATGGGCCACCGGGGAGGCCAGGTCGATATGACCCATGCGCTCGCGCCGGACCTTGGTCAGGGTGACCTCGGTGCCGCACTTCTCGCACTTCACGCCGCGATGCTTCATGCGCTTGTACTTGCCGCACAGGCACTCGTAGTCCTTGACCGGACCGAAGATGGCGGCACAGAAGAGGCCTTCACGCTCGGGCTTGAAGGTACGGTAGTTGATCGTCTCGGGCTTACGAACCTCGCCGAACGACCACGACCGAACCAGCTCCGGCGGAGCCAGCCCGATGCGGATCGCGTCGAAATCGGTTACCTGGGACTGACGCTTGTATAGATTGAACAGGTCGCGCACTTGCTGCCTCCTCCTGCGAATCAGGACTCTTCGAGTTCGATGTTGATGCC
>SKXY01000298.1 GCA_007128175.1 Wenzhouxiangella sp.
AATTGTTCACTACAATGTGCCCGCTTCGGGCAACCCTTGTTCAACTGAGGAAACCACCAATGAGCAGCATTGAAGAACGAGTCAAGAAAATCGTGATCGAGCAGCTGGGCGTCAAGGAAGACGAAGTGACCCCCAGCGCCTCCTTTGTCGACGACCTCGGCGCCGACTCCCTGGATACGGTGGAGCTGGTCATGGCGCTCGAGGAAGAGTTCGAGTGCGAAATTCCCGACGAAGAGGCCGAGAAGATCACCAGCGTTCAGCAGGCGATCGACTACATCAAGGCCAACGTCGACAAGTAATCCCCATCATGAACCAGGTCTGTTCACATCGACTTCGCTTGCGAGGTGACGTCCATGCGTGGTGATCGTCGTATCGTCATGACCGGGCTGGGCTGCATCACGCCGGTAGGCAATGATGTACCCTCTGCCTGGGACGCGGTGACCAATGGTCGCAGCGGCATCGGGCCGCTGCAGGCTTTCGATCCGGAACGTTTCTCGGCCAAGATCGCCGGGGAGATCAAGGATTTCGAGGTCAGCGACTATCTCAGCGCAAAGGAGTCCCGAAAGTGCGACCCGTTCATCCACTATGGCATGGCTGCTGCCATCCAGGCGATTGCCGATGCCGGACTGGAAGAGCACCCGGATCAGGCCGATCGCTATGGCCTTGCCATCGGGTCGGGAATCGGCGGGATCTCCACCATCGAGCAGACCTACCAGACCTATCTCGACAGCGGTCCGCGCAGAATCTCGCCGTTTTTCGTTCCCGGTGTGATCATCAACATGATCGCCGGCAACATCTCGATCCGTTACGGCTTCAAGGGGCCGAACATTTCCATCGTGACGGCCTGTACGACGGCAACGCACAATATCGGTGACGCTGCCCGGATGATTGCCTACGGTGACGCGGACGTGATGGTCGCCGGCGGTGCCGAGTACGCGACCACCCCGACGGCTTATGGCGGGTTCACAGCAGCGCGTGCACTGTCGACGCGAAACGATGATCCGCTCAGGGCCAGCCGGCCCTGGGACGCCGATCGGGACGGTTTCGTGCTCAGCAACGGTGCCGCCGTTGTCGTGCTCGAGGAGCTGGAGCATGCGCGCCGTCGCGGCGCCGAGATCTATGCCGAAGTTGCCGGTTACGGCATGAGTGGTGATGCCTTCCACATCACCTCGCCGCCGGATGGCGGGGAAGGTGCAGCTCGATGCATGGTCAGTGCCATGCAAGATGCCGGCATCAATGCTGACGAGGTCGACTACATCAATGCCCACGGCACTTCAACCCAGGTCGGTGACGTGGCCGAATGTGATGCCGTGCGTGCCACCCTGGGCGATCATGCGAGCAAGGTGATGATGAGTTCGACCAAGTCGATGACCGGCCACCTTCTGGGTGCCGCCGGCGGTATCGAGGCCATTTTCACCGCGCTGGCACTGCACCGGGGCATTGTCCCGCCGACCATCAACCTCGACCAGGTTGATGAGGGCTGTCGGGATATTGATCTGGTGCCGCATGAGGCGCGCGAGAAGCCAATCCGTGTCGCACTGAGCAATTCCTTCGGTTTCGGCGGGACCAACGGCACGCTGGCATTGAAACGCTTCGAATGAGGCACTCTTGTGTCGGTGACCGGTCTATCGGTTGCCACGCGGGACCATGCCGGGTGTGGTGAATCAGCCTGTGATGAAGCGCCGCATTACGCCGTCCGTTTCCCTGCTTTCGGTTCACCAGAACATGCCGGATCGCTGGCCGTTTCTGCTTGCCAGTTCCGCTTCGGCAGGAAGTCTCGGGCGCTGGTCCATGCTGCTGCGTGCCGACGAAGAGGCGCTTGCGCTGTGGCCGGGAACTGATCGACCTGAGGGTCCCGGCGAAGGCGATACCTTTCTGGACCGGCTGCAATCCTGGTCAAGCGCCAGCCAGGGCGAATCGGACGACGAACTACCGTTCGTCGGCGGCTGGTTCGTCTACCTGGGCTACGAACTGGTCGGCGAAATCGAACCCAGGCTTCACCTGCCGCCGGCCGAGGATGGCCTTCCAAAGGCGTTTGCCCGGCGCTGTCGTGCGGCAATCTTGCTGGATCATCGCAAGGGGCAGTGTTGGTTGGTGTCCGAGGACGCGGAGACTTTCGACCAGGCCCTGGCCGAGATCGAAAATTTGCCCGCCGGCATGTCACCGCCAGAGCTGCCGCTGCTACGCATGAGCGTCGATCCCGGCAAGCAGTTTACCGCCGGTGTCGACCGCATTCGCCAGTGGATTCTTGACGGCGATGTCTTCCAGGTCAATCTCTCGCGAGCCTGGCATGCCGAATGTGACGAGCCCATCGATCCGGTGGCGGTCTATGCGGCGCTGGCTGAGGCTAACCCGGCACCTTTCGCCGCGCTGGCACGCATGCCGGGCGGCACCGTGATCAGTTCCTCACCCGAGCGGCTGGTGGAAGTTCGCGGGCGGCTGGTGCAGACCCGGCCGATCGCCGGCACACGCCCGCGTGGCGCCTCAGCCGGGCTGGATGAATCGCTGTCCAGAGAACTGGTGTCACACCCCAAGGAGCGTGCCGAGCACATCATGCTTATCGACCTTGAACGCAATGATCTGGGTCGGGTATGCGAGACCGGCAGCGTGGAGGTCGATGAACTGATGGTGATCGAAAGCTATGCCCATGTCCACCACATCGTCTCCAACGTGCGCGGGCGATTGCGTGATGGTTTGCACCCGAGCGACGTCATCGCCGCGGTGTTCCCGGGTGGCACGATTACCGGTTGTCCCAAGGTCCGTTGCATGGAGATCATTGCCGAGCTGGAGGGCAGGGGACGAAGCTTCTACACCGGCGCACTGGGCTACCTGGGACGTGACGGCAGCCTGGATCTCAACATCCTGATCCGGTCAATGCTGGTCAGCGGCAACCGGCTTTCGTTCCGTACCGGTGCCGGCATCGTGTCGGATTCCGAGCCGGATTCCGAACTGGCCGAGACGGAAGCCAAGGCACGCGGCCTGCTCAGGGCACTGAAACATGACTGAGGTGCTTGTCGACGGCCGGCCAACCGACTGCATCCCGGCAGACGATCGCGGGCTGCTCTACGGTGACCTGCTGTTCGAAACCATCGCCTTTGTTGACGGCCACGCACCTCTCTGGTCGTGGCACTGGCGACGGCTGTGTGCCGGTTGCGAACGGCTCGGGCTGGCGGCACCGTCTGAAAGCGAGCTGCTGGAGGATTGCCGAAAGCTTGCCGGCGGTGATCGTTGCGTGGTTCGTGCAACCGTGACCCGCGGCAGTGGAGGGCGCGCCTATGAGCCGCCGGTCGAACCCGCCTGCCGGCGCATCGTGCAGCGTCGTCCCTGGCCGTCGGCAGTCGACCGCTTCAGGCAGGGGGGAATGCGCCTGGTTACCAGTCCCGTGCGACTGGCGAGCACCTCGCCGATCGCGGGCATGAAACACGGCAATCGTCTCGAACAGGTGCTGGCGGCACGGGATTGCGCCGGGCAGGGCGGTGATGAAGCGTTGATTTACGATGCACAGGGCCGGTTGGTCGAGGCGATCGCCTCCAATCTGATCGTCGTTCTCGGCGCCCGGGCACTGACGCCGGCTACCGACAGCGCCGGTGTCAGTGGCGTCGGTCTGGCCTGGTTGCGAGAGCAGGCCGGCATTGTGCTGGAGACCGCCGAATTGACGGCCGTGCATGTGGCCGGGGCCGACGAAATCATGGTGATAAACTCAGTGGCCGGTATACGGCCGGTCACGGCCGTGGATGATCATCGCTTTGCCATCGGCCTGACCTGTCGCGCCTGGCAGCGCTTGTGGAGTGAGGAACTCAGGATCTAGTATGCGCGTGATCGCCTGGACATTGCTGTTGTTGCTGGCCGGTGCCGGGGCGGCCGGACTGTGGCTGTTCCAGGAGTGGCAGCGTTTTGGCCAGCAGACCGTCAACCAGGACGGCCCGATGGTGCTGTGGCTGGCCCCGGGCACCAGCTTTTCCGCCACGGTCCGTCAGCTTGAGACACTGGGCACGACCCGGAACGACTGGCGCTGGCGTTTGTTGGGGCGGCTGCACAAGCCGCAACTGAAAGCCGGCGAGTACCTGGTTGAGCCGGGCACGACGGTGCTGGAGTTGATCGAGCGAATCGAACGCGGCGAAGTGCGCAGCCACCGTTTCACCATCGTCGAGGGGTGGTCTGTTGCCGAGCTCAGGCGTCGGCTGGCATCGGACCCGCGGATTCGCCCAGTCGGGCGCGACCTGGCTGAAGACGAGTTGATGACCCGTCTGGCCTGCGAGGGCTGCTACGCCGAGGGCCGTTTTTTGCCGGAAACCTACTTTTTCGTGCGCGGCACATCCGACCTGGAAATGCTGGCGCGTGCGCACCAGACCATGAACCGGGTGTTGTCGGAAATCTGGTCGTCGCGTCAGCCCGATCTGCCACTGGATGAACCGGACGATTTGCTGGTGCTTGCGTCCATCGTAGAACGGGAAACCGGTCAGGCCAGCGAACGCGCACGCGTGGCCGGAGTTTTCGTACGCCGCCTGGAGATCGGCATGCGACTGCAAACCGATCCGACCGTGGTGTACGGGCTGGACGACGATTTCGACGGGCGCATTCGACGGGTCCACCTGCGTACCGATCATCCATGGAATACCTATACCCGCCATGGATTGCCGCCGACGCCCATTGCGCTTCCCGGCCGGGCGGCGCTGGAGGCGGCCGCCCACCCGGCAGAGGGCACTTCCCTGTACTTCGTTTCCCGAGGCGATGGCACGCACCAGTTTTCCGACACCCTGGCTGAGCACAACGCCGCGGTTGACCGTTACATTCGGGGACGTCGGTGATGGCCGGATACTTTATTACGCTGGAGGGCGGCGAGGGGGCCGGCAAGTCGACCGCACTGGGAACCATCCGCGAGTGGTTGCAGGCGCAGGGAAAGGATTTCGTGCTGACCCGCGAGCCGGGCGGCACGCCGCCGGCCGAACGGATACGCGAATTGCTGCTCGATCCCGACACCGGCGAACTTGCGCCACTGACCGAATTGTTGCTGATGTTCGCCGCCCGCAACGAGAATCTCGAACGGGTGATCAGACCGGCACTGGCTGCCGGCAAGATCGTGATTAGTGATCGGTTTACCGATGCCAGCATGGCCTACCAGGGTGCCGGGCGTGGTCTCGGGCGTGATCCCGTCGAACGCCTCACCGATCTGGTGCACAGCGACTTGCTGCCTGACCTGACCCTGCTGCTCGACGTGCCGGTCGAAATCGGACTGAAACGGATCAGTACACGCTCAGAAGGTCCCGATCGCTTCGAGCAGACGCGCCCCGAGTTCCTGGAACGAGTGCGCCAGGGTTACCTGGAGCAGGCGCGCCGAGACCCGCAGCGATTCGCAATTATCGATGCCAAAGCGGGGCTCGAGAGCGTGGGTGAAGCAATCCGCACCGTGCTTGAGGAGCGACTGAAATGAGTTTGCCATGGCTCGAAGAGCACATGAATGCCTTGCATGAGCGGCTGCAAGCCGGTCGGCTGGGCCATGCGCCGCTCATCCAGGGACCGGAAGGCGTCGGCAAGCGCGAGTTGGCGCGGTGGTTGGCCGAGCGCATCCTGTGCCTGCAACCGTCGGGACGAGAGCCCTGTGGCCAGTGTCGGTCCTGCGAATTGATGGCCTCCGGAACTCATCCGGACTTCTTTGCCGTTGATATCCCCGAAGACCGTCAGAGCATTCCGGTTGATGCCATTCGCGGCCTGATCGAGAAAATGCAGCTCACGCCCAGTGTCGGTGCAGCACGGGTCGGGATGTTCGTCGATGCGGACGCGATGAACCGGAACGCTGCCAATGCCCTGCTCAAGACCCTTGAAGAGCCGGCCCCGGGCGCCTGGCTGGTATTGTGCAGTGACCAGCCGGCCAATCTGCCGGCCACCATTCGCAGCCGTTGCCAGAAAGTGGCCTTGAGGCCACCTCCCTTCGAAAGCGCCGGTCAGTGGCTGGCCGGAGAATGTGGGGATGTCGGCGAGCACAATCGCCGGGCGGCACTGGTGCTGGCTGGAGGAGCACCGTTGGCCGCCCGTTGGATGCTCAAACACGGTGAGTTCGAACGGGGTCTTGCCATTCTCGAGACACTGGTCGAACCGGCCGCCGATCGTCGTTCGGGCAAGCTGCTCGATGAATGGCAGCAGGACGCGGCCGGCACCTGGCAATGGTTGGCACGGTGGTTGGTGCTGATGATGAACCGGGTACGTGGTGTCGGTTCCGCCGATCTGCCGATGGCCGCCCGCCTGCCCACCGACCTGCCTCCCGGCCACGTGGCCCGCCTGTGGGAGCAGGCGCTGGAAGGACGACGTGCGGCCGGCTCCGGTTCGGTACGCCAGGACCTCAGCCTCGGCAAATGGCTGCTAGAATGGGAAACACTTATGGAGTCTCGGAGCCGGCGCTGATGGCACAGAAGGGCATTCTTTCCTACAACGTCAAGGACAAGCAGGAGCTGTACGCGGCATACATGCCGTTTCTGATCAATGGCGGCCTGTTCGTGCCAACGCGCAAGAAATTCGGTCTGGGTGACGAGGTCCTGATCCTGCTCGGCCTGATGGACGAGGAACGAATCGCCATTCCCGGAAAGGTTGCCTGGTTGACGCCGCCCGGAAGTCAGCACAGCATCAACAGCGGTGTCGGCGTGCAGTTTTCCGACTCGGCCGAGGGCAAGCAGGCCCAAAGCACCATCGTTTCGCATCTTGCCGGCATGCTCGACAGCGATCGTCCGACACGAACCCTCTGATCGCAGCAACATCCCGGGAATACACGCCTGAGCTCATCCGGGTGCGTGCCACAACGGTCATCGCATCTCCCGCCTGATGAGCGAGCGTGCCATCATTCACGTCGACATGGACGCGTTCTACGCCAGCGTGGAGCAGCGTGACAACCCCGCCTTGCGCGGTCGGCCGGTGATGGTCGGTGGCAGCAGCCGGCGCGGAGTCGTCGCAGCAGCCAGTTACGAAGCACGCCAGTACGGGGTCCGTTCTGCCATGCCCTCGGCAAGGGCACGTCGTTTGTGCCCGGCGGGTGTGTTCGTGGCGCCCCGGTTCGAGCGCTACCGCGAGGTATCCGCCGGCATCTTTAGGATCTTCCGCGGGTGGACGGATCTGGTCGAGGGCCTCAGCCTGGATGAGGCCTTTCTCGATGTGACAGAGGCCGTGGTGTCTGGTGACTCGATCCAGGACATCGGGCTGGACATCAAGCGGCGGATTGCCGACGAGTTCGGGCTGACCGCTTCGGTCGGCATGGCTCACAACAAACTGCTGGCCAAGATCGCCTCCGATTACGACAAGCCCGACGGCCTGTTTCATATCGAACCCGGAGCGGTTCAGCGCTACCTCGATCCTTTGCCGGTTCAGCGCATCTGGGGTATCGGGCCGCGAAGTGGCGAGCGTCTCAACGATGCCGGCATTTACACTGCAGGGCAATTGCGCCAGACCGGTATCGACGTGCTCGAACGACTATTCGGGGAGCATGGCCATGATCTGCGGCTGCGAGCCGCCGGTATCGATGAGCGTGTCGTGAATCCGGAACGCGAACGTCGCTCGGTTAGCCAGGAAAGCACGCTGGGAGAAGACCTGCATCGCCTGGAGGAGGTCATGTCGTTGATTGAGCGCCAGTCGACGAAGGTGGCCGTGAAGCTGGCAGAGAAGGGGCTTTACGGCCGCACGGTCACGCTCAAATTGCGCTCCGGGAGCTTTTCGACCTTTACCCGCAGTCAGTCACTTGCAGGGTACACGCGCTCAACCCGGGTGATTGGCTCGACCGCGTGCACGATGCTGCGTCGCTGGGCCGACTGGCGGACCGAGTTTTCCGTCCGCCTGGTCGGTGTCGGGGTGTCGGGCCTGGCCGAGCACCCCGATGAGACCGATATCATCGATTAGTCTTCCGAGCTTTTCGGCTCACCGTACTGGTCACGCAGTTCGCGCCGGAGGATCTTGCCGACATTGGTCTTGGGCAGTTCGTCCACGAACTCAACGTACTTCGGTACCTTGTAACCGGTCAGTTCCTCGCGGCAGTAATCACGCAATTCCTTGACGGTCAGCGACTCGTCCTTGCGCACGACCACGACCTTGACCACCTCTCCGGATTTTTCGTCGGGGGCACCAATCGCCCCGACTTCCAGCACCTTCGGATGTGCGGCCACCACGTCCTCGACTTCATTCGGATAAACATTGAAGCCGGAGACCAGAATCATGTCCTTCTTGCGATCGACGATGTAGAAGTAGCCTTTCTCGTCCATCTTGGCCATGTCACCGGTCTTGAGCCAGCCTTCGTCGTCAAGCACCTTGGCCGTCTCTTCCGGGCGATTCCAGTACCCTTTCATTACCTGCGGCCCCTTGACGCACAGTTCCCCGGTTTCTCCAACCGGCTGAGGCTTGCCCTCGCTGTCAATGACGCGGCACTCGGTCGAGGAGATCGGCAAGCCGATGGCCCCGTTGTAGTCTTCCAGCGTCATCGGGTTGATGCAGGCGGCCGGGGAGGTTTCAGTCAGCCCGTAGGCCTCGATGAGCGGTGTGCCGGTCGACTTCTTCCAGCGCTCGGCCACGGCGCGCTGTACTGCCATGCCGCCACCGAGTGTCATGCGCAGGTTGGAAAAGTCCAGGTCATCAAATCCGGGCGTGTTGAGCAGACCGTTGAACAAGGTGTTGACCCCGGTAATCGAGGTGAACGGATGCTTGCCCAGTTCCTTGACGAACCCCGGCATGTCGCGCGGATTGGTGATGAATACATTCTTTCCGCCGAACTTCATGAAGACCAGGCAGTTCGCCGTCAGCGCAAAGATGTGGTAGAGCGGCAGGGCGGTAATGATTACTTCCTCACCGATGACGATCCGGTCGCCCAGCCAGGCCGATGCCTGCTGCATGTTGGCGACCATGTTGCCGTGGGTCAGCATCGCGCCCTTGGAAACCCCGGTCGTGCCACCGGTATACTGGAGAAAGGCGAGATCGTCGTGACCGAGTGGGACCGGCTCGAACTGTTCGGTTGCCCCCTGGGCCAGGACACTCTTGAACGCCATGGTGCCCGGGAGGTTGTATTTTGGCACCATCTTCTTGATGTGGCGCAGGACGAAGTTCATGATCGCTCCCTTGGGGAAGCCGATCATGTCGCCCATGGAGGTCAGCACCACGTGCTCGACCTGTGTGTCGTCGATTACCGCCTCGAGCACGCTGGCGAAATTCTCCATGATCACGATGGCTTTCGCGCCGGAATCATTGAGTTGGTGTTTGAGCTCTCGGGCGGTGTAGAGCGGGTTGGTGTTGACCACGACCAGACCGGCCCGGAGGGCCCCGAACAGTGCAATCGGATACTGCAGCACGTTCGGCATCATGATGGCGATCCGGTCGCCCTTTTCCAGTCCCAGCGCCTGCATGCGGGCAGCAAAGGCCGCACTGTAGCGGTCGACCTGACCATAGGTCAGCTCGGCGCCAAAATTGACGTAGGCGGACTTGTCGCTGTACTCCGCGCAACTCTTGTTGATGACGTCGACGACCGAATCGAACTCGTTCATGTCGATCTCGGCGGGGACGCCGGGTGCGTACTCGTCAAGCCACGGCTTGTCGCTCATGTTCAAACTACCCCTCGGTCTTTTATGGGAATACTGATATTCAAGCTTGGCACAGCTTCCGCCGCGAGACAAGCGTTTGACGAACCCAGACCGTGGCGCGATTTGCCCCTTGACGGCAACACGTTTATTATCCGCGGAAGTTCAGCGAGGTTGCGGCATGGGCGAGCAGAACGTAGCGCAGAGCTCCGACGAACAGACGCGGCGCGCCTTCATGAAGGCGCTGCTCAACGAGGTGAGGGCGCTGGAAGACATGCTGACTGCCGGCATGTTTGAAGGCGGCATACGGCGCATCGGCGCCGAGCAGGAGATGTTCCTGGTCGATGGTGCGTGCCGGCCGGCGATGACCGCGATGAAGATTCTCGAACGGATCGACGACCCACGTTTCACCCATGAGCTCGGTCTGTTCAATCTAGAAGCCAACCTGTCGCCGCTGGAGCTGGGCGGGGACTGCCTGAGACAGCTTGAGAAGGAGGCCGACGAGGTCTACCGGATCGCGCGCGAGAAGGCGGCGGAAGCCGACTCCCGAATCGCACTGGTTGGCATCCTGCCGACGTTGACCCGGGAGCACCTGACGCTCGAGGCAATGGTGCCGACGGCACGCTATTTCGCGCTCAACGAGGCCCTTTTACGCTTGCGGGGAAGCAATTTCAGCTTTTCCATCAAGGGAATCGACCAGCTTCACTTCAACCATGACAACCTGATGCTGGAAGCCTGCAATACCAGCTTCCAGGTCCATTTCCAGGTCGGCGCCGAGGAATTCGCGCCGCTTTACAACATTGCCCAGGCCGTGACCGGGCCGCTGCTGGCCAGTTGCGTCAATTCCCCGATTCTGCTGGGCAAGCGACTTTGGCATGAGAGTCGGATCGCGGTATTCGAGCATTCCATCGATGCCCGCTCCGAGGCCCATGCCGCACGTGGCCACAAGCCACGTGTTCATTTCGGGGATCACTGGATCGACGAATCGGTGATCGAGATTTTCCAGGAGGATATCGCCCGTTTCAGAGTGGTCCTGACCACCGAGTTCGAGGAAGATCCCATCGGAATGGTCAAGCGCGGCGAGGTACCCAGGCTACGCGCGCTGTGCCTGCACAACGGCACCGTCTACCGCTGGAACCGTGCCTGCTACGGGATTTCCGACAACGGCAAGCCGCACCTGCGCATCGAGAACCGCGTCATTCCATCCGGACCGACCATCCTTGACGAGGTCGCCAACGCCGCTTTCTTTTTCGGCATGATGTCGAAACTGTCGCGCTCGATCGGCGATATTCGCGAGCACCTCAATTTCTCCGATGCCAAGAGCAACTTCCTGGCCGCTGCCCGTGAGGGACTCAGGGCACAACAGGTCTGGTTCGGAGGGCGTCAGATGACAGCCCAGGAGTTGATTCTGGACGAGTTGTTGCCACTGGCCCGCGAGGGGTTGGCCGAGGCCGGCATCGATGATGGCGATATCGAGCGCTACATGGGCGTGATCCAGCAGCGGGTCGAAATGCGACGCACCGGTGCCCGCTGGCAACTTGAATCGCTCGAAGGCATGAAGGACAAGGGCAGCGAGAACGAGCGCCTGCGCGCCCTGACCAGCAGCATGATCGAGCAGGCCGAGAGCGGTCGCCCGGTCGGGGAATGGGAGCTGGGGGAGATTTGCGGCACGCAGGACTGGCGGGACAGCTACCGCACCGTGGGCCAATTCATGGCCACCGATCTGTTCACGGTTCGCCCGGATGACATCGTCGACTTCGCCGCCAGCCTGATGGAGTGGCGTTACGTTCGACACGTGCCGGTCGAGGACGACACTGGCCAGTTGCTGGGCCTGATTTCCCATCGCCAGTTGCTGCGTCTGATCGCACGTGGCAACCGCGGGGATGAAACGGTCACCGTGCGTGACATCATGCGGCCGGATCCTGTCACCGTATCCCCGGAAACCACCACGGTCGAAGCGATCCGAATGATGCGGGAAAACCGCCTGAGCTGTCTGCCGGTAACCGAGAACGGCAAGTTGGTCGGGCTGGTGACCGAGTACGATCTGGTGGTCGTCGCAGGACGCCTGCTCGAAACCTACCTTGAGGAAATCCGGTGAAGACCACCATCTCAGTCGCGCTTGCGGCCATCGCCATTTCATTCACCTTGGCCGCGTGCGGACCCTCAGCACCGGACGAAGAAAGAATTCGGGGGGAAATCCAGGGAATGGCGCAGGCATTGGCCGACAGCGATGTGCGTGGCGTCATGTCGCCGCTGGCGGATGACTTTTCCGGCGTGACCTGGAACCTGGACGAACGCGGTGCGAGGCTGTTGCTGCAGCGCGAACTGCGCGCCCACGAGCAGTTGCGGGCGCGTGTATTCGACATCGATGTTGAAATGCGAGGAGAGAGCAGGGCAACGGCGACTTTCCAGGTGGTGTTGACCGGCGGCAGCGGAATGATCCCCGATACGGGACGTTGGTATCGGGTAGAGAGCGGCTGGCGCCTCGACGGTAACGACTGGAAATTATTGTCGGCCGAGTGGGAGCCGGTGGCGGGCCGTTGACGGCCCGCCATGCGTGAGTTGGCCGCCTGCGATCAGATCACGTAGACAAAGATAAACAGTCCCAGCCAGACCACATCCACGAAGTGCCAGTACCACGCTGCGGCCTCGAAGCCGAAATGGTTATTCTTCGTGAAATGCCCCATGGCGCAACGAATCGTGATCACGATCAGCATGAGGGTGCCGACGATCACGTGCAGGCCGTGGAAACCGGTCAGCATGAAGAACGTCGAGCCGTAGATTCCCGAACCCAGCGTCAGGCCGAGATCCCGGTAGGCGTGAACATATTCGTAACCCTGGATGAACAGGAAGGTGACGGCCAGTGCAATGGTGGCCACCATCCATACCACCAGGGCGGTGCGCTGTGCCTTTTTCAATGCCCAGTGGGCCATCGTGATGGTCACGCCCGAGGTCAGCAGGATCAGCGTATTGAGCAGCGGCAGACCGAAGCCGGGAATGGTCTCGAAGTCGCCGCCACGTTCGGCCGGACCGTGAGTGGGCCAGGTCGCATCATATTGCGGCCACAGCAATTCGTTGGTCATGGCTCCGGTGCCTTCCCCGCCCAGCCACGGCACGGCGAACATGCGGGCATAAAACAGGGCGCCGAAGAAAGCGGCGAAGAACATGACCTCGGAGAAAATGAACCAGATCATGCCCTGGCGGAAGGAACTGCTCACCGCATCGTTGTAGAGCCCCCCTTCAGACTCGCGCACGACTTCGGAAAACCAGCCAAACATCATGTAGATGATGATCGCCGCACCGATGGCGAACAGCCATGGCCCGGTTGGCCCGCTGTTGAGCCAGTTGGCCGCGCCGATGGCGAAAATGAACATGCCGACCGAGCCGACAATTGGCCATTTCGTGGAATGGGGAACGTAATAAGCGCCTTGTGCCATTGATGACTCCCTGTTCAGTCCGCAGCGGCAAGAACTGCGGTGGCTTCTTCGTTTTGGTAAATGATGTAGGACAGCGTGACCATGTCAACCCGGTCAGGCAGGTTGGGGTCGACGATGAATCGTACGGGCATGTCCTGGGTTTCGCCTGCACGCAGCATCTGCTCGGTAAAGCAGAAGCACTCGGTTTTGTTGAAGTACAACGAGGCCTGACCCGGTGCGACCGAGGGGACCGCCTGCGCCACGACCGGTCGGTCCGAGCGATTGTGGGCAAAGTAAGTCGTCTCGTAGAGCTTTCCGGGGTGGACTTCCATCATGACCTCGGTTGGCCGGAACTCCCACGGCAGAGACGAGTTCACGTTGGCATCGAAGTGCACCAGCACCGTGCGCGAATAGTCGACATCTCCGCTGAGTGTCTGCTCGACGACGGCGTCACCAGTGCGGCCACCCAAACCGGTGACCTCGCAGAACTTGTCGTAGAGCGGCACCAGTAGGTAGCCGAAACCGAACATCAGCACGGCCATGCCGGTGAGTTTCCCCACCAGCATACCGAGTGGTTGCTTGCGCTTGTCCTGTGCAGTGTCGTTCATGATGCAAAATAGCTCCAGATACCCTGTCCGACGAACACCAGGTAAATCAGCAGCACCACGGCGAACAGCACCAATGCGGTACGAATGATCGACTTGCGGCGCTGCCGATTGTCCGGCTTGTGATTCTTCGAGTTGGACATGATGTCGTTCAGCTCAGTTCGTCCTTGTGGGCCGTCACGCTGTCATCGACCTTGGGCGGCGTGTCGAATGTATGCAGCGGGGCCGGGGAGGGCACAGTCCACTCCAGACCGCGGGCACCTTCCCAGACCTGGGCAGTCGCCGGAGCGCCGCCACGCACGCATTTCCAGACGATGTAGGCAAAGAGCAGCTGAGCGAAACCGAACGCGAACCCGCCGATCGACGAGATCATGTTGAACTCGGTGAACTGGATGGCATAATCGGGAATGCGTCGCGGCATGCCGGCCAGGCCGAGGTAATGCTGCGGGAAGAACAACACGTTGACCGAAATGGTCGACCACCAGAAGTGAATCTTTCCAAGCTTTTCGTCGTACATGTGGCCGGTCCACTTCGGCAGCCAGTAGTAAACGCCGGCCATGATTGCGAAGACCGCGCCGGTGACCAGCACGTAGTGGAAGTGGGCAACCACGAAGTAGGAGTCGTGGTACTGGTAGTCGGCCGGGACGATGGCCAGCATCAGCCCCGACAAGCCGCCGATGGTGAACATGACCAGGAAGCCCAGCGCGAAGAGCATGGGCGTTTCGAAGGTCATGGACCCGCGCCACATGGTCGAGATCCAGTTGAAGATTTTCACGCCCGTGGGCACGGCAATGACCATGGTCGCGTACATGAAGAACAGCTGGGCCCCCAGCGGCATGCCGACGGTGAACATGTGATGTGCCCAGACGGTGAACGACAGGAAGGCAATAGTGGCCGTGGCGTAGACCATTGCCGTGTAGCCGAACAGTCGTTTACGCGAGAATGTCGGAATGATCTCCGAGATAATGCCGAATGCCGGCAGAATGAGAATGTAGACCTCGGGATGACCGAAGAACCAGAAGATGTGCTGGTAGAGCACCGGGTCACCGCCGCCGGCGGCGTCGAAGAAGCTGGTGCCGAAGAAACGGTCTGTCAGCAGCATGGTGACCGCACCGGCGAGCACCGGCATCACCGCGATCAGCAGGAATGCGGTGATCAGCCAGGTCCAGACGAACAACGGCATGCGCAACAGCGTCATGCCAGGAGCGCGCATGTTGAGGATCGTTGCGATCACGTTGATCGCGCCCATGATCGACGAGATCCCCATCAGGTGAATTGACAGGATCACGAAGGCCAGGCTGTTACCGCCCTGCAGCGACAGCGGCGGGTAGAGCGTCCAGCCCGATGCCGGCGCGCCCGAGGGCATGAACAGGGTCGACAGCAGGATCGTGAAGGCAAACGGCAGGATCCAGAACGACCAGTTGTTCATTCTCGGAAGGGCCATGTCCGGCCCGCCGATCATCATCGGGATCATCCAGTTAGCCAGGCCGACGAAGGCCGGCATCACCGCGCCGAAGATCATCACCAGCGCATGCATGGTGGTCATCTGGTTGAAAAATTCCGGATTGACCAGCTGTAGTCCCGGCGCGAACAATTCGGCTCGGATAACCAGCGCCATGGCGCCGCCGACCAGGAACATGATCAGCGAGAACACCAGGTAGAGGGTGCCGATTTCCTTATGATTAGTGGTGAACAGCCACCGGGCCAGCCCGGTGGGATGATGATCGTGGTGATCGTCGTGATTCGCGGTGGTAGCGTTGCTCATGATTATCTGTCCCTGTCGAACTTAGCCCTGCTCGAGCACGGCAATGTTGATGGTCTCGGCGGATTCTTCCGGCTGCTCGTCGCTCCCGGAAGCGCGATCGCGACCGACGAAGCCCGGGTGCTCTTCCGGCTCCATGGCGACTTCGCCGCCCTGGGCTTCCACCCAGCGCCGGTATTCCTCGGGTGAAACCGCCTCGACAACGATCGGCATGAAACCGTGGTCCTTGCCGCACAGCTCGGCGCACTGGCCCCTGTAGACGCCTTCTTCCTCAATGTAGGTCCACGCCTCGTTTATCATTCCGGGAATGGCGTCTCGCTTCCAGCCCAGCTCCGGGACCCACCAGGAGTGGATGACGTCATCGGCGGTCAGCAGGAAGCGGATTCGCGTGTTGGTCGGCAGCACCAGGCGATTGTCGACTTCGAGCAGGTAGTTGTCGACGTCACGCGGGTTGATGCCGGAGCCGATCTGGCGGGCGCGATTGCTGTCGCGATCCAGTGCCGAGTAGAAACTGATGCCGTCCTCGATGTAATCGTACTTCCACAACCACTGGTAACCGGTGATCTTGACGTTCATTTCCGCACCGCCGGTGTCTTCCATGTCGATCAGCACCGAGGTGGCCGGAATGGCAATGACAATCAGGATGAGAATGGGGATCGTCGTCCAGGTGATCTCGGCCTTGGTCGAGTGGGTAAATTTCGCTGGCTCGTAACCCTTCGACTTGCGGTGCACCACCACGGAGGTGAACATGGCTGTGAACACCAGGATCCCGATCACGGTCACGATGCCAAGGACAGTGTTGTGCAGGTGGTAGACATCCTTGCTGAACGGCGTGACGCCGCGCGGCATGTTGTCACCGACGGCAAACAGGCCCCAGGTGATCACGGTGACCACCGCAAGCACGGCCAGCGCCACTATCAGTTCGTTGGTTCTTTTCATCCTCGATTCACCATGTCAATGTTCATTCACCACTCCATGCCGAACGCGGCCGGAGATTTCTCTTGAGCATTTCAGCCAGCTCCAGCCTTTCCTGCACAGGCAGGAAGGACCCGATGACCTGGCGACGGCCCTGGCAGGTCACCACGACCTGCCGTTCGCCCATCGGCTGTTCTTCAACCTTGACCCGCAACCAGGCGGCGGGCCATGAATTTCGATGATGTCGGCGAGCGTCGTAATGTTCGATGACCACGTCCCTGCGGCCGATCAGAATCCGTTCCCGGGCCCAGTTGCCGCGCCAGGCCAGGCGCAAACACCAGCCTACCAGGACAAGGTGAATAATCGCCGTCAGCATGATGGGCCACATGCCCATGATCGTGATCGCCAGAGCCAGCGCCAGAACGACCGCGCTGATACCCAGAAAAACCGCGGCCAGCCGATCCAGCGTCATCGAGAGGTTGGAGCGGACTTCGATGACGGTCAGGTCATCATCGGCCTGGCTGTAGTGCACCTCGATCACGGTGGCGGGACGGGCCCGGTTTGATTTTGGTCAATATTCTAGCGCAAGCGCCTGTCACCGGGTAAGCCCAATTTGCCGTTTCCGACGACTAACGGACGGACGGTCGAAGTAGTATCCGCCGCACATCAACAAATGACAGTCCTCGAGTGGCTTCGGTTACACTTGTCCGGTCAAGTTACCGCATATTC
>SKXY01000291.1 GCA_007128175.1 Wenzhouxiangella sp.
CCTCCACATCGGTGATGTCGTCACCCGATACCGTGCCGCTGCCATTGAAGACCTCGCAAGTCTGGTTGGGCGACTGGGGTTGGGTCAGCACGGTGACCAGGTAGTCTTCGCCATCGGGCAGCGCCGTATCGAACTCGAACGGACCGTCGTCTTCGATGACCAGGTCGTCTGCGCCGTTGTTCTGCAACACCAGGCCCGAGCCCAGCAGCCCTGAGACGGTGCCGCCGATGCTGCGTGCCGGGGCCTGCACGACAAGGAACCAGTAGCTGCGCTGCCCACCGCTGACGGTGATCATGCCCGTACGCTCCTCGGCCAGCGGGTTGGCATCGACGGCGTAGACGACAAAATCATCGCCACCATCGGTCAGGGTCAGCCAGTCGTCGGTGGTCGCCGCACTCCAGTCGATATTGCCGATGATCTCGATCTGGTGGTTTACGGAAGCCGCGGCGGAGTGATCGCGCCAGTGCGGATCGATGGTCAGCACGGGCAGGGCACCGCGCTGGACGACGACATGGTCGCGCTCGATGCCGCCGCCGGTGACGGTGAGGGTGGCATCGCGAGCATTCAGCGAGGTGTTGGGCGCGACCCGGTAGTGGGCCTGGCCGTCGCCGGTGCCGATCGCACCGTCGGTCACGATCAGCCAGTCGGCATCGGAACTGGCCGTCCACTCCGTATTGCCGGTCACGTTCACGGCATGGCCGGCCGAGGCCGTCGCATCGTGCATGTCCCCGGCTGGCTTGATGTCGAGGATCGTGCCCTGTTGCACGCTGTAGTGGCGCTCGATGCCGTTGCCGTCGGTCACGGTGATGGTGCCGGTGCGGATATCCGGCGAGGGACTGGCCTCGATAATGTATGTGACCGTGCCGCTCTCGTCGCCGACCACGCCGCCGGTGGTGTCGGTGACGGTAATCCAGTCCTCTGTCGACGAGGCCGTCCAGGCGGTATTGGCCAGCACCGAGAACCCATGGTCGGCCGAGGCCGCACTGGTGTGCAGGCGGCCGTTGCGATCCAGGGCAATGGCGCGCGCGGTCTGCTGCAGGTCGGGGTAGGTGATGTCTTCGACGATGCTCCAGGTATCGGTGAAATCCCAGCCGATGTAGGTGGCCTGTTGCTGCATCTCGGCGGTGGTCCGGCCCTCACCGCCGGCGCTCTCGTCCTGGCCGGAGGTCTCGGTGTCCCAGTAGCTGTTGATTACATCGCCGGTTCCCACTGAGCCGACCAGCCCGCCGATGTCGTTGCCCGAGCCGGACACCGCACCGGTGCTGTAACTACGGCCGATGACACTTGAAGACGTGGAGGACCTTCCCACCAGGCCGCCGACATCGCTGGAACCGCTGACCTGGGCGCGGCTGTAACTGTTGACGAGCGTGGTAAACGCCAGCTCACCGATCAGCCCCCCGGTATAATCGGTGCCATTCACGGTTCCCAGGCTGTAGCTGTTTTCGATGGTCAGCGTGGAACACTGGGCGTAACCGATCAGCCCGCCCGTGTAGGCACCTCCTCTGATGGCGACTGCCGCATGACTGTTGATCACGGATCCGCAAATCATGTCGCCGACCATTCCGCCGGAATATCTGCGCGTTCCTTCAATCTCGCCGGATACGCGCACTCCTGCAATGGTCCCCCGGCCGCGACCCGCCAAAGCACCTCTGCGCTCGTCGCCTCGCACGTGGACATTTTCCAGCACCAGGTCGCTGACTACGGCATCATCGCCCAGCGCACCGAACAGGCCCTGGAATTCGGCATCCGGCCGGTCGATGGTCATATTGCGAATGGCATGGCCATCGGCATCCAGGCTGCCGGTAAAGGTGGGGCCGACAGGCTCCCAGCCTTCGTCGTCATGCCATGTGACCGAGGCAGTCAGGTCAATGTCATTGCCCAGGCGGTAATGGGCGGCCAGGTCCTGACGTATGGCATTGAGCTCGTCGGCACTGGTGATGATCCAGGGATCGCCCACCGTGCCCTCGCCGTCGAGATCCTCTAGGTCCACTGGCTCAGGCGGCTCATGACCACTCACGTCCCTGAAGACGGGGTAGTTGTTACCCTCGTCGATCTCCCAGCGCGTGAAGAAGTTCCAGCCCTCATAAGTCGCGCGTTGCTGCATCTCGACGGTGGTCTTGCCCTCGCCACCCCCGACGGATGTCGGCTGACCGGTCACCTCGGTGTCCCAGTAACTGTCGATGACGCTGCCGCCGGCGCGACTGCCAACCAGTCCGCCGACGTCGCTGGTGCCGTTGACGGGTCCGGCAGCGTAGGACCGGTTGATTCGCAGGAAGCTGCCGTCCATCCGGCCAGCCAGTCCACCGACGTGATCGGCGCCACTGACCAGCGCCTTGCTGTAACTGTCTGCAATGATCGAAGAGGCGCCGTGATTGCCCACCAGCCCGCCTGTGCGCCCACTGCCTTCCACAACGCCACTGGAAAGGGAGTAGACGATACGAGCCGACGAGTGCGTGCCGCCGACCAGTCCCCCGGTATAAGACCATGAGGTCCCCTTGATGCCGGTCACATGCCCGGCAAAGCGCGCGTGGGCTAACCGCGACGAGCCCGTGAGCTGCCCGACAACCCCTCCAACACGCGAACCGGTAGCGGTGATCACGCCGGTGACTTCGACTCGCTTGATTCTGCTGGCGTCGGCTGACCAGCCGGTCACTGCCCCGGTGTATTGACCGCCAAGCACATCGACTCGATCCAGCATCAACCGCTCGATCACGGCATCCTGCAGATAGCCGAACAGCCCCTGATATTGAGTATCCGGTCGCTTGATGCTCAGACCATGCACGGTGTATCCGTTACCGTCGAGTGAGCCGGTAAACCGGTCTGCGTTGTCGCCGATCGGCTCCCAACCCTGGCCATCGTTCCAGATGACGGTGGCCGCCAGGTCGATGTCATTGCTCAGCCGGTAATGAGCAGACAGGTCCTGGCGCATGGCGTTGAGTTCATCCGCCGTGGTAATGATCCAGGGATCTTCGACCGTGCCGCTGCCGTCGAGATCGTTGACGTCCACCGCCTGCGGCAATGCATGGTGATCAAGCGCCTGGAAGACCGGATAGTCGTTGCCCTCGTCGATGTTCCAGACGGTGAAGAAATTCCACTTGGCATAGGTTTCGCGCTGTTGCATCTCGGCCGTGGTCGAACCATTGTCGACGCAGTCCGAGCTCGAGGGTTGCCCGGAAGACTCGAGATCGCAGTAGGCAGACGCGATGGTGCCGTTGGCCAGGCCGACAATCACGCTGACGAAACTGCCCGTGCCGGCGACGGTTCCGGTGGTGTAGACCCACTGCAGGCTGCTGCCGGAATCCAGTTGGCCGACCAGGCCGCCGACTCGGGTGGTGCCGGTTACCCCGGCATGGCTGTAGGCATTGCTCAGCGCCCCACCGGCAATCTGCCCGGCCAGACCACCAGCATAGGCGCCCGTGGCCGTCACGCTGCCGAGCGTGTAGACAAATAACAGGCGGGAATCTCCAACGATGCGGCCGGCCAGCCCGCCGGTATCTTGTTGGCCAACGACGGTCGCCTCGACCCCGGCCGACAGCGCGGTGACGCCATCCAGCAGCCCGGCCAGCCCACCGGTATCGTCTCCCCCCTGGATCTGGCCGGTGACATGCACCTGCTCGATGCGCGTGGCCACGGCCCGCCCGGCCAGCGCGCCGGATAGATCACCACCAGCCAGCACCACTTCTTCCAGACCCAGCCCTCGCACCGTCGCGCCATCGAGATGACCGAAAAGCCCCTGGTGATCGTGGTCGGGCCGGTCGATGGTCAGGTGACGAACGACGTAACCGTCACCCTCAAGATGGCCGCTGAAGGCATCGGTATCGCCGCCGATGGGCACCCAGCCTTCGCCCTCGGCAAAATCGCGCAGGTCGATATCGGACACCAGCACGAAATGCTTGTCGACGTGATCGGGACCCAGATAGTCGCGCAACTGGTCGAGCTGAGCCGGGGTGGCGATCTGCCAGGGATCTGCGGCCGTGCCGTCGCCGCCGGCAAACTGGGCCATGGCGGGAGCGCCAATGCAGCACAGGGCAGGCAGAAGGATGAACCATGCCCGCGAAGACAGGCCGGCGAAAATCGATCTTGCTGGAGTCATGACTTGCGTCCCCTTTCGTTGATCGCCAGTCCCGGGAGGCTGGCAGATAAGATTATGCAGATATTCTTTTATCGTGAACCATAAGAATGCCGAGTTCGTTGATGGTAATCAAACGTTTGGGGCTCCTGATCGTGGATGCTGCTCTTGGCGCTCGCCACGAAAGGCCGGGGAACGGGTTCCTGGCCTGGTCTCTGGATTAGGCCTCGATCTGGGCTTCGATGAGCGCCAGCCATCGCCGATAGCGTTGTGCAAGATCGGAACTGTGCTGTCCAGCAACTGGCTTGAGCTGTCGTCGCGGCAGCGCGCGTTCGTGAAGCCGGCACCACAGCCCCAGCGCCGTTCCCTCGGCGGTGTCCAGGCGGCAGGTATCGATATCGAGCAAGCCGGCGATCAGTTCGCACAGCGTGTCCGATCGGCTCAGCCCGCCACTGAGCACCAGTCGGGCGGGCGGTTCGACGCTGTCGTTCATCGCCTCCACGCAAGCCCTGATGAGAAAGGCGATGCTTTCCAGGACGGCCAGCAACCGGGCATCGGTGTCGTGCCCGTCCCGTTGTTCCTTGAAACAAGGCTCAGGCCCTGCAAAAACCAGGACAGGTGCCAAAAACCAGGACAGGCATTATTCGGGAGACGGATCACGCATTCCGTTGGTCATTTTCTGCCCCCTGAGTGCCGCTAACTCGGGCTGAATCCTCGGAAAATCGTCTCCAAAGGCCGACTTGCGCGGCAGCGACCCGGAAATCTCCAATTCCGGACGCGACAAGCCCCGGAACAAGTCGGTGCCATAGCTGCTCTCTTGATAGTTGTCGTCAGGTAGGCCGTTCGCGCAGGATCTTCCTCGCTAAATCGCCGGCCACACCCTTCATCCAGGTCTGGCCAAGCTCCGCGGCTTTGGCCATGAGGGCTTCCGCCGAGCCGATTGCGCGGTA
>SKXY01000178.1 GCA_007128175.1 Wenzhouxiangella sp.
TATTCCAACTGGGCTTCGGCGCTGGCCGCGCAGGTGGTGGAGAATGTCGCCGGCATGTCCTACGGCGAGTTCCTGCAGGATGAAATCCTTGATCCGCTGGCCATGAACGACACCAGCTGGCTGGGCCCGGAGCACATGAGCGAGGACCAGCGCGCCCGGCTGGCCACCGGGTACCGGCCGGAAATGGGTGCGCTGGGAATCCAGGGCTACATGCAGATCGGCCCGTACTGGCCGGCCGGCGGCATGGCTTCGACGGCCACCGACATGGCCCGCTGGATGCGTTTTCATCTCAATGGCGGCGAGCTCGACGGCGTGCGTCTGCTCGATGCCGACACCCATGCCCGCATGTGGACGCGTGGCTTCGATGATCGCCCCGAATCGTCCGATGTTGCCCACGGCTTCCAGGATCGTCCCTATCGCGGTCTGAAGACTTTCGGCCATGGCGGTGGGACGGCGGCGTATCTGACCAACATGGTGCTGGTGCCGGAGTTGTCGCTGGGCATTTTCCTGTCGCAGAACACCCCCCACACCCTGTCGCCGATTCGCCAGGTGCCCGACCTCGTCGTTGATCGCGTGGTCGGGTTCGAGTATCGGCCGTACCAGATCGAAATAGATGCCGAAGGTGCCGAGGGACTGGCTGAACTGGCCGGCACCTATCTCAACAACCGCCGCGTTTTTTCCACTTTCGCTGCCGTGCTGGGTGCGTTCAACGCCGCCAGCGTCACTCCCCTGTCAGCTGACACGCTGACGGTGAGCATGATGGGTGAGCGGCAGTACATGCGCCGTCTCCAGGGTGATGTCTTCGCTGCCGCCAGCGGTGATCGCGTGGCCTTCCTGCGCGACGCCGACGGGCAGGTGATTGCCCTGGCCGACGGCATGGGGGTGCACAGCTACGAGCGTGTGGGCTGGATGCACAATCCGACGACCCTGATGACCGCGCTCGGCCTTGCCCTGTTATTGATGCTTACGCACGCGGTTGGATTCTCGCGTCGGGCCGGTCGCAGTGTTTACTCCGGTTTCGCCGCCCGTGCCGCCGGCGGGGCGGCCTTGCTCGCCGTGCTGACGGTTTTCGTGCTGGTCGTGGCGCTGGTGTACCTGGCCGTGGGCCTGGGAGAATTCGACATCAGCCGCATGCCCGAGGAATATCCACCCTTGGCCATGTTCGTCGTCCATTACGCCGGCTGGGCCGTGGCCGTTGCCGCCGCGGTGCTGGTGCTGGCGCAATGGCCAGCCTGGTCGGATTCGGGCTGGGGTCTGTTCAAGCGCCTGCATTTCGCCGTGTTCGCGCTGGCCTTGGTGTTCCTGACCATGCAGATGTGGCAATGGCGCATTATCGGCGCGCCGGTGATCTGACGGGCGTAGCCGGGCACCAAAAGGGCGCATAATGGGTCCAATCGCCATGTCCGGAAAAACCATGAGCCGTTTCAGTCACCTGCACCCGTCCGACGTGCATGGCCTCAGCCTGCTGGCCGTGGACGGTGTGATCGGCACGACCGAGCTGGTCGAGCAGGTGCATCGTGCCATTGCCGGATTCGCCCCACCGGTGGGGCGCATGCCGGAGGGCACGACGCGCGGCATTACCGGGCTGGTTTACCGCAGCATTCACGGTGTCACCCGGCTGGTGGGCACGGCCTCGGATGTGACGTTGTCCCGGATCGTGCCGCGCTTGCCCGGACGCGCATCGACGCCCGAGCGGGAACGGCTGCTGGCAGTCATCAACGGGGTCGTCGGCGATCATCTGGCCAGGCGCAGCAACCCACTGGCCATCGACATGCGCTTGCGCCGTGACGGTCGTGCATTCAATCTTGATGATGCCGCCTCTGTGCGACCGGGCCGCCGGCTGCTTATTGCCCTGCATGGCCTGTGCATGAACGATTTGCAGTGGCGCCGGGGCGAGGACGGTGCCGCCCTGCCCGACCGCCTGGCTGAAGCGCTCGGCTACACGCCGCTTTACCTGCACTACAACACCGGCCGACCGATTGCCGACAACGGCCGCGACTTTGCCGTATTGCTTGAAGACCTTGTCGCGCAGTGGCCCGAACCGGTCGACGAGCTGGTGCTTCTCGGTCACAGCATGGGGGGGTTGGTCGCCTTGAGTGCCTGTCACCATGCCGGCATGGAAGCTCATGTCTGGCCCGGGGCCTTGCGCAAGATCGTCACGATGGGCAGTCCGCATCATGGTGCGCCGCTGGAGCGCCTCGGTCACGGCGTCGACCGGCTACTCGAAATCAGCCCCTACAGCGCGCCATTCACCCGCCTGGGCGCCATTCGTTCGGCGGGGATTACCGATCTGCGTTACGGCAATGTCACGGGCAGCTTGCGCGGCCCCGACGAGGCGCCGGGATTGGCGGAGCTGCCGGACCACGTCGAATGCCATGCCATTGCCGCGACCACCGACAGCCGGGCGGATTCACTGAGTTCGCGCTATCTCGGCGACGGGCTGGTCCCGGTAGACAGCGCCCTGGGGCGTCATGTCGACCCGTCGCGCTGCCTGCCGGTGCACCGTGACCACCAATTGGTGGTCTGCAACACCCGCCATATCGGCCTGCTGGCCCATCGATCGGTGCACAGCACCCTGCACGACTGGCTGCGTTAGTTCAATCGATCGGCCACGCCGCTCAGAGTATCGGCCAGGGCGGCCAGGCGCCGGCGAGTCGTGCCGTCGTGATCCTGTGCCTGTTCGGCCAACCGGTGGGCCAGGGCTCGCAGATTGTCCGGCAGATCGTCGGCGTCGCCGCCGTTGACCAGCAGATCGTCGGCATGATCGAGCAGCCGGCGGATGTCAGCCAGTTTAGTGCCGTTCAGGCGGCCGCCGCGTTCGAGTTGGTCGAGGCGGGCGCGCGCCACGACCGGTTTGGCCGGCCAGCTGACCTGGTCCTGCTGTTGCGGGTTGAAGGCGTCGCCCTTGTCGACGTGCATGGCGGCGGCCAGTTCGTTGGCGCTGATGTAGTTGCTGGGCAGCAGTTCGAGCACGTCCAGCCCGCGCACGATCTCGGTGCCGTAGACACGGCCGCGATACCAGTAGGCTGACCAGTAACCGCCGGTGACCAACGCTTCTTCGTCGATCGGGCCGCGGTCGAAGTAGGCGATCTCGACCGGGTTGGTCGCGTCGGTGAAGTCGAACACCGAGATCCCGCCCTGGTACCAGGCCTGCGCCATGATATCGCGACCGGGTACGGGAACGAGCGAGCCGTTATGGGCCACGCAGTTTTCCTGCTCGGTCTGTGGCGCGGGCATCTTGTAGTAGGACCGGAACACCATTTCGTTGTCGACGATCTCGTAGATGGCGTTCGCGCCCCAGGTCAGTGGGTCGGAAGCGCGGCAGCGCGGACGGGTGCCGCCGCCCCACTCGTCGGTAAAGATCACCTTGCTGCCGTCGTTGGAAAAGGTCGCCGAGTGCCAGTAGGCAAAGCCCGGATCGACCACTTCGTGAATGCGCTCGGGATTGACCGGGTCGGAGATGTCGAACAGGATGCCGTTGCCCGAGCAGGCGCCGGCGGCGATCTGCCTGTCGGGAAAGACGGTGATGTCGTGGCAGTGGTTGGTCTCGGCCGAGGTCTGGGTGCCCGGGCCGTGATCGCCGCGCTCCCACAGTCCGGCCAGGATGCCGCTGTCGGGATCGGCGAAGACTGCCGGTGAATGAACGATGCGCGAGTCTTGCGGCCGGTCGACCGGAATTTCGATCACGTCGATGCGAAACAGCGCGGTCTGCTCATCGCGGTACGGATCCTCATCGATGCAGCCATCCATCTCGTCTTCATCGCGCACCGGAGCGGTGCCGGAGTTGTAGACGATCAGCTTGCCGTCCTCGTCCGGGCCGGCGACCACGGTGTGGGTGTGCGAGCCGCGGCAGGTCTGTACCTGGCCGACTTGCCTGGGGTGGGCCGGGTCGGCGATGTCGAAGATGCGAAGGCCGCGAAAACGCTCGTCGCTGACCTGGCCGGCCACGCCCAGCAGGCCGCAGTCGACGCGGCCGCGGAATTGCTCGACCGACAGGATCAGCAAATCGCCGACGATGGAAACGTCGCCCTGGCCGCCGGGGCAAACCACGGCGCTGAGCAGTTCCGGGTCCCGGTTGTCGGCGATGTCGTAGAGCTTGAAGCCGTGGTAGTTTCCCACCGCCAGCAAGTTGTCGGCGAAGGCCATGTCGGTGTTGGCGAAGTCGAGCAGCGAGGGGCGGTCGCGTTCTTCGTCATTTTCCGGCTCCTCGCCGTTGGCCTCGGCCTGCAGTTCGCGCAGGCGGCTGGTCGGCAGCGCGGCCGGGTTGTCGGGGTCGAAGAAACCGTCGGGCTTGGGCAGCGAGACCAGCAGTTCCATGTTGTGAATGGCTTCGCCGGCGTCACGGAACCCGGCGGCCAGGCCGGCGCGCGGGTCGGGCGAGTAGCTGGCCAGCATCACCGTCATGCGGTCGATCTCGGCTTCCTGGTCGTTCTTGACGTCGCGGGCAAACTCGAACAGCTCGGGGTCCTGAGCCGCACCGGGTTCGTCAAGCAGATCCTCGACCATCACCAGCGCACCGCGGTGGTGTTCGATCATCAGCTCCAGGAACAGCGCATCGAAATCGTCGCCGCTGGTGGCTTCGAGTTCTTCCATCTGTTTCTCGGTGGCCATGCCTTCCATGGTGTGGTGATGGTGATGATGGGCATGGGCGCGCCAGTCGCGATCGGGCACTGACTCGCCGCGTGCGTTCAGCCACTCGATCATGTAGTTGATCTCGTCTTTCTGCGACGACTCGATGCGTCGGGCCAGCTCGATCATCTCGTTGCGGCCAGTGCGATCGGACACCAGCATGGTCATGTCCAGGGCCTGCTGATGGTGCGGAATCATGTCGGCCATGAAGCGCACGTCGGCGGCCGAGTAGCGCACACCGGCGAGCTGGACGGCTTCTTCAGCCGAAATCTGGCGGCTTTCCTCACCCGGCTTGCCGGGCTGGATGATGGGTGCGACGGCAACGGCGGCGGACAGCAGCCCGGCGTTCAGTGCCAGCA
>SKXY01000020.1 GCA_007128175.1 Wenzhouxiangella sp.
CGCAGCAGCGATTGCTGCAGGCTGAGCAGGTCGAGTTGCCATTGTTTCAGCAGCAGCTTGTAGTGCTTGCGGTCGATCTTGGTGTCGAGATCGAGTGCTGACAGGCGCGCCATCAGTTGTTTCCATGCTGGGATTGGTCTCCAGCATAGCAGCCGGCTTCAGACCTGGTAACGCTGGGCCAGCGCCTTCTGCGCGGTGCGTACGATACCGAAGGCCGAGCGCAGGTAGCGACGGTGCAGGCCGGAGAGTTCGTCGGGGTCGACCAGGTGATTGGGTTTCTCGCCGCGCTCGTAGAGCGCGACCTGGTGTTTCAGGCGGATATTGCCGATGAAGCGGAAGGCGTGGACGAGGTCGTCGGCGTCGCGCTCGCTCATGATGCCGGCCTCGGCAGCGGCCTGGATGCGCTCTTCGGTATGGACGACCCGGATGGCGCCTTCGAGCGCGCGCACGCGCGCCAGGTCGACGATCGGCAGTACGCCGCGCTTTTTCAGGTTGATGCCATGGCCCTTGTCCTCGCTGCTTTCCTGGACCAGCCGCCCGAAAAAGCCCAGGGGCGGGCGATGCTGCATGGATTCGGCGGCCAGGAAGCGGCGAAACAGCTTGCTCTCGCGCGCCTGGTCGAGGACCACACCATGCAGTCTGCGCCCCAGTTCCAGGGCGCCGGCGACCGGGCGCATGTCGAAGAAGATCGAGGAATTCATGACCGACTGCGGTTCGGGTTCGAGCATCCAGCCCTCGAAGGTGCGGCGCCACTGGTCGAATGACATGCGCCACTTGCTCTTGGCCATGACATCGCCGGGGCAGTAGATGTATCCGCACTCGGCCAGGCCGTCGCAGACGAATTCCGCCAGCTTGAGAAAATACATGGCTGCCGGCTCGTCGGGTTGTTCGGCCAGCAGCAGGCCGTTGTCCTGGTCGCTAACCAGTCCCTGTTCCATGCGCGCCTGCGAACCGAAGGCCAGCCAGGTCCAGGCCATCGGGGGCTCGCCCAGCTGCTCCTGCGCCAGTTCCAGCAGGCGCTTGGTGCACGCATCGGTGATCATGCTGGCGATGCGTCCGACTTCGGTCACCTCGCTGCCGCGCCCGGCCATGCCGGCCAGCAGGCCGGGGCCCTTGCGCGCCAGACCGGCCAGCGATTGGACACCCTCGGCGCGCTGGATGTCGCGAACCAGTCGGAGTGGATGGGGTGCCTGCAATCGAAGCAGGTCGCCGGCACTGATCACCGCGGCCAGCCGGCCGGCCTCGTCGCGAACGGGCAGGTGGTGGATACCCAGCCGCATCAGTTCGACCAGGGCGTCGTCGATGCGGGTGGCTAGGCGTGCAGCCAGCGGATCGCGCGTCATCACCTCACTGATGGCCCGGGCTGGATCGACGCCGCCGGCCAGCACACGTGTGCGCAGATCGCGATCAGTCACGATGCCGACCAGTTCATCGCCAGTGGTGATCGGCAGGCAACTGACCTGGTGACGGGCCATCAGGGCGGCGCACTCGGCAATCGAAGTTTCTGCGGCAGCGGTAACCGGTTGGCGCGTTTCCAGGTCGGCCAGCGTGCCGGTGGTGCGCTTTGCCAGTGAGCGCAAACGCTCACCCGGCCCGGCGGTAAGAAAGCGGCGCACAATCTCGTGCTCGGCACCGACCTGGTCGAGCGTGCCGGCGTCGAGGTGCAGCACGCGGCAGTCCTCGATGGCATGCACCGAGTAATCGCGGATACCGCCGTCGAGCGCAATGGCGTGGCCGAACAACTCACCTTCTCCGCGCTGTTCCAGTTCCTCGTCGTTGTCGTCGAGGATGGCGATGGCGCCTTCGCGAATCACGAACAGGCCGTGCCGGCCGGGTTGCTCGAACTGCCCGATGTGTTCGCCCCTGGCATGGGTGCTTTCACTGAAGTGTTCGGCCAGCTTGTCGATGGCCTCGCGCTCCAGTTCCGAGAAGGGCGCGACGGTGCCGAGAAATTTGCTGATGTCGGTGGCGTTCATGGTCCGGACTCCTATGCCGGTGAATCGAGGTGGCTGGATGCTCAGTAGCGCATCCGCGCGAACTGGGTCTTCTGTGCCGCCGCACGTGCCTCGCCCAGGGTGTGGATACCCTGTTCGGCCAGCAGCGGGATCAGGCGCACGAAGATCTCGGCGGTGACCATGGCGTCGCCGATGGCGGTATGGCGGCCGATGATCGCCAGGCCGAAACGCTCGGCGATTGCTTCCAGGTTGTGCTCGGCCTGATGCTCGTGGACAATGGCCGACAGCAGCAGGGTGTCGAGCACCGGCTGGTCGAACACCACTCCGGTACGTTTTTCGGCCACCTGCAGGCAACGCATGTCGAAAGCGGCGTTGTGGGCCACCAGCACGGTGTCGCGGCAAAAGGCATGAAATGCGGGCAGCACCGTGTCCAGGTCGGGTTGCCCGCGGATCATCTCCGGGGTGATGCCGTGAATGGCGGTGCTGGCGGTCGGGATGGACCGGCCCGGATCGATCAGTTGTTCGAAGAATTCCTGGCGCAGCACCCGGCCGTTGACGATGCGCACCGCGCCGATCTGGATGATCTCGTCGCGGGACGGGTCCAGGCCGGTGGTCTCGGTATCGAACACCGTGAAGGTCAGTGCGCCCAGCTCGGTGTCGTCGAGCGAATGGCTTTCGGGGGTGATGGCGAACAGGTCGAAGTCGTAGTACTCGGGCCGGCTCTCGCGGGTCTGCCGGGGTTGTGATCCCGGATGCTCGCCTGGTTCGGCCAGTGGCAGCAGCAATCGGAAACAGTGTTCGGAGCCGTTGGCCGATTCATGCCAGCAGGTGCCGCCGTGGCGCTCGAGCACATCGTTGACGCTCATCGACAACTGTTCATCGCCGGTGCGCATCGGTTCATCTTCCCAGTTCGCATCCATGCCATTGGCTTCAGTTGCCGCCTTCCACAGCAGGTCGAGCGCGGCGCGTTCGCTATGACGACTCAGGCGCAGTTCGACCGCATTGGCACCATGGGCTTCGGCCACCCGTCCGGCAAGGTGGGCCAGTGCCTGCAGGATGGAGAAGCTGTCGACCTTGAGCCAGATGGCCTCGCCGTTGCCCTTACGCTGCGCCGCCAACGGCAGTTCCTGTTCGATGTGGCGCACGGCGGCATCGATCAGCTCGCTGCCAAGCATCTCTTCCAGCGGCCAGCGCGAGCGCAGGCGCGCCGCCGAACTGTCGCTCAACTGGCCGATGCGCTCACTCAGGCCCGTGACCTCTTCGTGGATGACACCCAGCAGCCGTTCGCGCATGGACTCGTCGACCTCGCCGTCGGCCAGGATCTCGATTGCGGCCCGGGTGTTGGCCAGCGCCGCCCGGCTGCCCTCGGTCAGCGACTGCAGCAGCCGGTCCTTTTCGGCATCGGCGCGCATGTCGTCGGTGATGTTCTCGATCAGCAGCACGAAGCCGGAAAGACGCGGCGCCTCGGTCTCGCTGTCGACCGTTTCGGTGACCGGCGACATCTGCACGCGCAGCAGTTTGCCGCCGGCGGTGGCAGTCACGAACTGTGCAGCCGGGCTGTCGGTGCCGCTGTCGAGGCGGCGGCGGACGGTGTCGAGGGCATGGCCGACCAGGCGACGGTCGAGCACGGTGTAGATCGAACGCCCCAGGCCCATCAATTCCGCCCCGCCGGTGACCTCGGCCGTGCCCGATAGGCGCCGGAACTGAGCCCGGGCTCTATGGTTGTAGAGCAGGATGCGGCCGTCTAGATTGCATACCACCACGCTCTTTCGCAACTCCGACATCAGGGCGGCCAGGCGGCCGCGCTCCAGCTCGATGCGGCGGCTGGCCTCGGCGACGCGCTCATCGGTCGCTTCCTGCAACTGGCGATGGCGGGCGATCAATGTGTTGAAGATGGCGGCCAGTTGCCGGGTCTCAAAGCTGCCGTCGGCCTGCAGCGGCTCGTCGACCGGATGATCCAGGCGCAACCGGGCTGCCTCGGCCAGCCTGGCCGGTGCGGTGATGTAGCGCGCAATCAGGTGGCGCAGTACGGCGCTGACCGGCACCAGTGCCAGGGCCCAAAGAAAGATCAACAACCCGGCGCGCCCTCCCAGGGCTTCTCTGACCGTCGCCCAGTCGGCCGGGTCCAGCACCGCCCACAGCAGCACGCCGGCAACGATCAGCCAGGCCAGGCAGACCAGTCCTACCAGGGCAACACCGGCAAACAGCCACTTTTCGGCGCGACGCATGATCAGTCGTCTCCCAGCATCTCGCGCACCTGTTCGGCCAGTTCACGGGTGGAGAAGGGCTTGACCACGTAGCCGTTGGCGCCCAGCGCTTCGCCCTTGGCCCGGTCGGTGTCGCGCCCACGCGCGGTGAGCATGAGGATGCGGGTGCCAGCGATGGTTTCATCGGCACGCACCGCCTTGAGGACCTCGAAGCCCGAACGGCCCGGCATCATGACGTCGAGCAGCACCAGGTCGGGGTGATGTTCGCCAATCATCGCCAGCGCCTCGTCGCCGTCGCGCGCCACCAGTACCTCGTGGCCCTCGCGCTTCATCAGGTATTCCAGCGAGATGACGATGTTGGGCTCGTCGTCGGCAATCAATATCGTGCTCATCCAAAACTCCTTTTGGCTCGCGCAGAGACGCAGAGGCGCAGAGGAAAAAACAATTGAATCAATTCCTTTCTCCGCGCCTCCGCGTCTCCGCGCGCGGATCATTTTCACTGGTTCTCGGCAAGTGGAAGCCGAAGGTAGCGCCTTGGCCGGGCTCGGATGCCACCCACATTTGGCCGCCGAAGTGTTCGATGATCTGGCGGCTGATCGGCAGCCCCAGCCCGGTGCCGCCCTGGCGGCGGTGGCGGTCGCCGACCTGACGGAACTTGTCGAATACCTCGGCCTGTTCTTCGTGGCTGATGCCGGGGCCGTTGTCGGCCACGGTCACGGTCACGCCGTCGCACTCGTCGTTGATGGTGACGATCACCTGTCCGTCCTCGTCGGGCAGGTGACGCAATGCGTTGGAGAGCAGGTTGAGCAGCACCTGCA
>SKXY01000312.1 GCA_007128175.1 Wenzhouxiangella sp.
ACCCCTCCCCTTTGAGGGGGAGGGGCAATGGATGTCGGAGTGATGTACCTCGCTTCGCGCCCTGCGACCTTAGCTATTCCGTTGCGGCTTTACCAAGGTTGGTTGCAAGTCTACCACAACCGGAGCCGGCTTGCCAAGCTCAGCAGCTCTGAAAAGTCTTCAAAGCACAACTTTTTCGAGCCATTACCTTCCAAAAAGTTCCCGAAGCATGGAGACCTCTCCATCGGACCCACGCGCTTCCCTTATAGTTGAACTGCTTCACTCAACGCACGATGGGGTATCGAACCATGTCACAAAGCATCAAGATCGCCCGATTGACCGGCTGGATCGGACTGGCGCCCCTGCTGGGGCTGCCGATCATCGCGCTGGTCCCCTCGCCCGACTGGCTTGCTACCCTGCTGGTGAGCTGGGCCGCCATACTGCTTGCCTTCTGGGCCGGTCACCTGTGGATGCGTCACCTCGACGACGAACCCCCAAGGCCCTGGCTGCTGATCGCCGCCCTGGCCCTGGCCTTGGTGGCCTGGCCGGCAACCGTGTTGCCGTTGCACTGGGCGATGTTCTGGCTGGCCGCGCTCTACGCGATCTACCTGTTCATTGACGAGCCCTGGCGTGCGCAGGGTCGCACGGGCTGGCACCGGCGCCTGCGCCTGGTACTGACCCTGGGCGCCATCGTGCTCCTTGTCGTCAGCGGCCTTCTGGGCAGTACCGGTGGCGGCTGAGTCGGTTCTCAATCTCGCCGGCCTCACTCGGCGCTTCGTTTCCGGCGGCGAGACCATTCGGGTACTGGATGGTCTCGACCTCGAGGTGTCTGCCGGAGAGCGGGTTGCGATCATGGGCGCATCAGGCTCGGGCAAGTCCACCCTGCTTCACCTGGCCGCCGGCATGGACCGCCCAGATGAAGGCCGCGTAGTGGTGGTGGGACATGACATGGCCGAGACTCCGGAGCCCCGGCGGACTCGACTGCGTGCAGCCGCCATCGGCCTGGTATTTCAGGACTTCAACCTGATCGACAGCCTGACGGTCGCGGAGAATATCGAACTGCCGATGTGGCTCAACCGCAGGCCGATCGATGACGAGGCTACGCACCGGCTGACCCGCGAACTCGGCATCGACGGCTTGCTCGAACGTTTGCCTGGCGAGTTGTCGGGCGGAGAGCAGCAGCGCGTCGCGATTGCCCGCGCCCTGATCCACGAACCACGCCTGCTGCTGGCCGACGAACCCACCGGCGCGCTGGACCAGGTCACTGCCGCCGGAGTCCTCGACCTGTTCGACCAGGTCACCGCCGGGCGCGATTGTGCCCTGGTCATGGTCACCCACAACCCGGACGCGGCACGAATCTGCGATCGCACGCTGTGGCTTCAACAGGGCCGACTCGAAGCCGGATGAGACTGCTGATCCAGTCATCGCGGCGCTTCTTTTATCGACACCCGGGGCAGTTGCTGCTGGCGCTAATCGGTATTGCCGCCGGCGTGGCCGTGGTCACCGGTGTGGCGCTGATGCGCGATGTGCTGGTCAACGCGCTGGATATGGCCGGCGAGGAACTGGCCGGCCGCGATAGCCTCCGCGTTGAACATCCCTCGGGGCGCATTGATGAATCGTTGCTCACCGACCTGGCCACCCGGTCCGGCGCGCCGGTTCTGGTACCGGTGATCGCGGCACGTGCACGCTTCGATGATCGCGTGCTGGAACTGCTGGCTACCGACCCGATGTCGCTCGGCGGGGGCGAAGGAATTGGCCTGGGCGGCGACCAGATCAACGCGCTGATGCGAACCCCGGCCGGCGTGGCGGTGAACACGGCGACCGCCCAGCGGCTGGGTCTGAATGAAGGCGACCGGTTCACGGTTCGCATCGCCGGGGCCGAACACGAATTCGAAACGGCGACGATCCTGGCGCGCGGCAGGGCGCTGGATGATCGACTGTTGATGGATATTGCCATCGCCCAGGACACCCTCAGGCGCCAGGGACAACTGAGCTGGATCGAGGCGCCGGCCGGAAGCCGACACTGGCTGGAAGCAGAACTGCCCGAAGGGTTCCGCATCGAAACCGCCGGGGAGCGAAGGGATGCCGCCGCGCGCCTGACCGAGGGCATGCGCGCCAACCTGACCGCCATGAGCCTGCTGAGCCTGGCCGTCGGCCTGTTCGTGATCTACAGCGTGCTTTCCTTTCTGCTGGTGCAGCGACGGCGCGCCTTCGGCATGCTGCGCGCCGTCGGCGTCACCCGCGGACAGGTCACCGGCCTTCTGGCCATGGAAACGTTCATCCTGGCCGGGCTCGGGGCCCTGCTCGGACTGGTGCTCGGTACCGTGCTGGCCGACCAGTTGCTCGAACTCGTCCGCCAACCGATATCCGAGCTCTATCGCCTGGTTCCGGCCGCTGAAACTCGCCCGAGTGGCGCGCTCTACCTGTCGATATGGACACTGGCGGTCGTCCTGTCCCAGGCAAGCACCCTTGCCGTATGGCAGGAAGCCCGCCGGATTCCGCCCGGTCAACTGGTCCGCCAGGAGCGCGAATCCCGCGGACGGTCCGCCTTGCACCTGGCCGCGGTCGGCCTGCTGCTGGCCGGGGTCGCGATCATCATGCTGTCGGCCGGCCTGGCCGGGGCGCTGGCGGGTCTGTTCCTGGCCCTGATGGGCTGCGCGGTGCTGACGCCGTCGCTCGGCATGCTGTTGCTGCGGCTGATGCGCCTGCCGCTCAGGAAAACACTGGCCGGGCGCGCACTGGCCATGCTGACCACCTCCAGGCGACGCATCGCGCCGGCCGTGGCGGCACTGAGCCTGGCGCTGGCCTTGAGCGCCGGCATCGGCATGATGGTGCTCGGCTTTCGCGTCACCGTCGATGACTGGGTCGACCGCCTGTTGCGCGCCGAAGCCTATGTCACCGTCAGCCAAGGCGTGATCGATACGGCCCTGACCGAACAGATCGGCAGCCTGGAGGGCATCGTCGCACTTTCAAGCGCCCGTCAACACCGCCTGCCCGACGGTCGGGTCTTGATCGCCTACGACCTGCCCGCCGACGCCTGGGACGGCTTCGAGCTGGTCGACGGCGAATCCGACAGCGCCCGTGAAGCGTTCATGAGCGGCGAAGCGGCGCTGGTCACCGAACCTTTCGCCCGCCGCCGGGACAAGGGCGTTGGTGACGACATCACCATCGATACCCCTGAGCGTCGCCTGGCCTTGCCGATTGCCGCCGTCTACCGGGATTACGGCAGCGACCAGGGCGCCATTGCCGTCGATGCCGTGCATTACCGCGAGTGGTTCGATGATCAGGTGCGCGACAGCCTCGGCCTTTACTTTGAAGAACCCGGCGAAATGGATCGCTGGCGCGAGCGGCTGCAGGCCGTTGACGAGCGCATCGTGCTGACCTCGCGCGAGCAGGTGCGCAATCAGACCCTGGCCGTGTTCGACCGCACGTTCCGCATTTCATGGGCGCTGGCCGTACTGGTGGGCATCATCGCGCTGATCGCACTGGTCAGCGCCCTGCTGGCGCTCGGACTGGAGCGTCGACGCGACCATGCCACGCTGCGCGCGCTCGGCATGACCCGCCGGGGAGTCACGGGACTGGTGGTCAGCCAGACCACCGGCCTGGCCGCGGCCAGCGCGCTGATCGCCGTTCCGCTCGCGATCGCGATCCACACCGGACTTACCCTGGTGGTCCAGCCTCGCGCTTTCGGCTGGAGCCTGCCATTGAGCCTGCCGGTCACGCCACTGGTTGCCATGGGCTTGCTGGCGCTTGCCACCGGACTACTCGCCGGCATCTACCCGGCCTGGCGCATCGCCTCGCGGGATCCCTCCCCCGAACTGCGGAGTCACTGATGAAACGGGACCTTTTCATCCTCGTGCTGGTCACGTTGATACTGGCTGCCTGGCTGGGATGGCAAACCCGAACCCAAGCTCCTGAGCCGGTCGTATTGCAGGCCGGCGGCCTCCTGACCGGTGCGCCCGAGGACTTCAGGCGCGTGACCGGACCCGAGCCGCTGGAGTTTCCGGCTGATCATGCCCTGCACCCGGGCTATCGCAACGAGTGGTGGTATTTCACCGGCAGCTTGGAAGGCCCCGACGGGCCGGCCGGTTTCCAGTTCACCCTGTTTCGTTTCGCGCTCGACCCCGGCCCGATGCCGGATTCGGCCTGGCGGGCAGAAGCGGTGTGGATGGCGCACCTGGCCATTAGCGACGGAGTCGAGGAACGATTTCACCAGGCCGAGCGCTTCGCCCGCGGTTCGGCCGGGCTGGCCGGCGCCGAAGCCGAGCGCTGGTGGCTGCGAGACTGGGAAGTCCTCGCCACCGAAGACGGCTGGCGACTGATCGCCGACGCCGGCGAATTTGCCATCGACCTGGACATGGCGCGACTCAAGCCTTTCGTGCTGCAGGGCGATGACGGCTACAGCCAGAAAGGTCCGGAACCAGGCAATGCCTCGCGCTATTACTCGGCCACGCGCCTGTCAGCGGCCGGGCGCATCCGATTGAACGAGCAGTGGCAGGAGTTCGAAGGCAACGCCTGGCTGGACCGCGAGTGGGGTTCGAGCCAGTTGTCCGACGACCTGGCCGGCTGGGACTGGTTCGCCCTGCAACTCGACGACGGGCGTGACCTCATGGTCTACCGACTGCGCCAACACGGCGGCAGCCCGTCCCCCTACTCCGCCGGTGTGATCGTGGCCGAAGACGGCACACCGACCCACCTCGGCGTCGATGACTTCAGCACCTCCGAACAGCGCTGGTGGCGCGACCACGAGGGCCACCGCTGGCCGCTGGAATGGCAGGTCACGGTGCCGAAAGCCGGGCTCGACCTGCAGGTCGAGCCGCTGTTCGACGAGCAGCGCTGGGAGGGGTCGGTGATCTACTGGGAAGGGGCGATGCGAGTACTTGACGCCCAGTCGGGCGAGCCGTTGGGGCGGGGGTACCTTGAACTGAGCGGGTATGCGGATTGAGAGCGGGTGACGGGTGACGGGT
>SKXY01000145.1 GCA_007128175.1 Wenzhouxiangella sp.
CTGAGACAGGACGCCGATAAGAAACGGGTCAACGGGTTGATGGCCGGGGTTGGATTGCCAGTGATCAGTAGACCAGGACCGAGTGGAGCGGGACTTCGACCCGGGTGGCGCCTTCGAGGAATCCAAGTTCGATCAGGACGGCGGCGCCGATGACCTCGGCACCGGTCTCGGCCAGCAATTCGCAGGTCGCAGCCATGGTGCCGCCGGTGGCGAGCACGTCGTCGATTACCAGCACCCGATGGCCCTCGGTTACCGCATCGGCATGCATTTCGACGGCGTCGGTACCGTATTCGAGCTGGTACTCGCGCCGGATGGTCATGCGTGGCAGCTTGCCGGGTTTGCGTACCGGAACGAAACCCGCACCCAGCGCTCGCGCCACGCCAACGGCGAAGATGAAACCGCGCGATTCGATGCCGATCACCTGGTCAATGCCCTTGCCCACAAACGGCTCGTAGAGCTGGTCGACGGCCCAGGCCAGTCCCTGCGGACTGGCCAGCAAGGGCGTAATGTCCTTGAATGTAACTCCAGGCTCGGGCCAGTCGGGGACGTCACGAATCAGTTGCCGGTAGTCCATCATGGTTCGCGAGCGGCGTGGTCAGCCAGCACCGAGGCGACGGCCGTGGTCAGGCGGCTGGCGTAAGGCAGGTGCAGGAATTCGTTGGGGCCGTGGGCATTGGACTTCGGCCCCAGCACGCCGGTGATCAGGAACTGCGCTTGGGGAAACGATTCGCCCAGCATGGCCATGAACGGAATGGTGCCGCCCTCGCCCATGTACATCGCCGGCTTGCCGAAGACTTCGCCCGAGGCCTTCTGGCAGGCGGCATCCAGCCAGGGCGCCACTTCCGGGGCATTCCAGCCGGTCGCCGCGGCCTCGGGCTCGAACCGGATCCGGGCGCCATGGGGCGGATCGGACTCCAGGATCTGCTTGACCACGCTTGTCGCCTTTTCGCCATCGACGGTCGGCGGCAGACGCAATGACAATTTCAATGCCGTGCCCGGCCGCAGCACATTGCCGGCCGCATCGAGGGTCGGCAGCCCACCGGCGCCGGTCACCGACAGAGCCGCTCCCCAGTTGCGGTTAAGCAGCCGCTCCAGCGGATCGGAAGCTATCGGCCCACCGCCATCGACCCAGGGATAGGCCGTGTGCACTTCCTCCCCCAGCTCCGCCGCGACCGCGGCTAGCTGCTCACGGCGCTGGTCCGGAATATCGGCCTTGAGTTCATCGGGCAGGATCTCGCCGGTGCGCTCGTCTTCCAGGCGCGAGAGCAACTGCCGAATGATGCGGAAACTCGACGGCACGATGCCCGAGGCATAGCCGGAATGAACGCCCTCGGTGAGGATATCGACTTGCAAGGTGCCGGCCGCCATCCCCCTGAGCGAGGTCGTGATCCAGAGTTGCTCGTAGTTGCCGGCGCCGGAATCCAGGCAGACCACCAGCGACGGCGAGCCAATGCGATCGGACAGGTGCTCGATGTAGGGCGGCAGATCATAGCTACCCGACTCTTCGCAACCCTCGATGACGAGCACGAAGCGTGCATGCGGCACCCCCTGCTCCTGCAAGGCGCGAATGGCGGCCAGCGAGGCGTACGCGGCGTAACCATCGTCGGCACCACCGCGGCCGTAGAGCTTGCCGTCACGAATCACCGGTTGCCAGGGCCCCAGCCCCTCCGACCAGCCGGTCATTTCCGGCTGCTTGTCGAGATGACCGTAGAGCAGCACGGTATCGTCGATGCTGCCCGGCACCTCCATGAAGATCAGCGGCGTGCGCCCTTCCAGCCGGACGGTATCGACTTCCAGCCCCTCGATGGGTTGCTCGCGACACCAGCGGGCAATGTGCTCGACGGCCTGATCAATGAAGCCGTTCTTCTCCCAGTCAGCGTCGAAATGTGGCGACTTGGCGGGAATGCGAACGTACTCGACCAGCTCGTCGGTGATCGAGTCAGTCCACATCCGGTCAATGCTGCGGGCAGCCTGGTCAACCTGCATGGCGAAAACTCCTGATGACCTGAACGTCTAACCTAAAAAATAGCACAGGAGCCGATTTCAGGCCCGTCCGGCAGCCAGCCATCGCCGCATCAGTTCCGGCTCATGGCGTGCCAGCCATTCGCGCGCGGCCGGGTCATCCGGTCGAGAACGTGCCGAGAGCACGCCGGCCAGCGCCCGGTATCCGCGGGAATCGTCTTCGGGCAACTCGGGAAGCGCGAACGCCAGCGTCAACAGCCAGGCCGGGAACAGTTCGACCGAAAGTGGCGGCTCGAGATCCCAGAATTGCTCGATGCGCCGTTGGATATCGTCGTCGCGGGTAGTTTCGAGGAAGGATTCGGCAGCCTCGGGATGATGCCAGCACAGCAGCGCGAGTGCCCGCCATCCCGGCTCGCGATGCTCACCGGCCAGCCCGGAACGTGCCAGGCGCACCAGCAATTCGGGATGACGCTCATATTCGGGCACGGCCTGGACTGCGGCAATGGCCGCCTTCCGGTCACCGGCGCGCTCGAAAAGCGCCGAGGGGTGTAACCGGTCGCGGGCCGGATCGTACTGCGAGGGGTCGAGCTGTGCCGCCAGGTGGGTCCAGAAACGCGACAGGTAGCGCCCGGCCTCCTCGCCACCGAGCAGACGACGGGCGCGCAGTGCCAGATCCTCGTCGAGAGTCTGCAACACTGCATTGACGTCCTCCGGTGTGTCCTGCAGCCACCCAAGCGCTCCCACCAGGTGCTCGGCATCGGCCAGGATCTCGCTGTCGGGCTGGTTGCGTGCCATCTCGGCCAGGTGCTGTTCGGCACGAGCGCGATCGCCGGCCAGCAATGCACGCTGCAATTGGTGACGGGATGTGGCCTGGCTGTTGTCGAAGAACAGGTCGGCCTGCTGGCTGACCTGCCGGCGTGTCCAGGCCGTGCGTGCCAGGCGGTCATCAACCCCGTTGCGAAAAACCCGCCCGGCCCGGCCGGAAATGGCCGCGTCCGTGTCGTCGGCCAGCTCCAGCCGGCGCGCCCATTCAGCGGCCTGGCGCAGCAGCGCGGAGATCTTCGCCGGATCACCGTACATCCGATCCTCGAGAAATCCGATCTCGCCGCGCAGCCAGCGTTGCTCGTCACGGTTGTCGACCCGACGGACGAGCTTGAGCAGTTCCAGCGGACGGTAGCCGCCGTCACGGGCGACCAGGCGATCGACCAATGCACGCACCTGGGTCCGCTTCATGGTGCGTCCTCCACCGGTGCGAACAGCGCCTCAAGATCCTCGGCGCTGATGGCGCCACCGCCGTCGGCCCCAAGCAGCCCTTCTACAAGGCCGCGCTTGCTTTGCTGCATGTCGGCCACCTTCTGCTCGATGGTGTGCTCGGTCAGTAGCCGGTAGACAAATACCTTCTGATCCTGGCCGATGCGATGGGCGCGGTCGGTCGCCTGATCCTCGCTGGCCGGGTTCCACCACGGGTCGTAATGAATGACGGTATCGGCGGCGGTCAGGTTCAGGCCGACACCGCCGGCCTTGAGGCTGATCAAAAACAACGGCACCTGCCCGCTCTGGAAGCGTTCGACGACCTTCTGGCGGTTGCGTGTGCGACCGGTCAACTTGACGTAGTCGATGCCCTCAGCCTTCACCGCCCGCTCGATCAGCGTGAGCATGCCGACAAACTGGGAAAACAAGAGGATACGGCGACCTTCTGCCACCAGTTCGGGCAGCAGGTCCATGAGCAATTCGAGCTTGGCCGACCCGGCCGAAGCCGCACCTTCCACGTCCCCGAGCAGACGCGGATCGCAGCAGACCTGGCGCAACTTGAGCAGTGCATCGAGCACCACGATGCGGCTGCGCTCGGCACCGCGGGCACGAAGGGCCTGGCGCACCCGCTCGTGCAGCATCACGCGCACTCTCTCGTATAAGCGCTGCTGGTCCTCTTCCAGCGCCACGGTGCGGGTGATCTCGGTCTTGGCCGGCAGTTCCGGGGCCACCTGCTCCTTGGTGCGGCGCAACAGGAACGGGCGGACACGGCGTGCCAGTATGTCGCGTCGCTCGGCATCGTCCTGACGCTCGATGGGCACGGCGGAGCGACGCCGGAACTCGGTCTGAGAACCCAGCAAACCCGGCATCAGGAAATCAAACTGGCTCCAAAGCTCCTCGAGACGGTTTTCCAGCGGCGTACCGGTCAGGCACAGACGGTGGCGGGCGTCGAACTCGCGCACCTGGCGGCTGACGCGGGCGCGCGGATTCTTGATCGCCTGGGCCTCGTCGAGGATCAGCAAGTGCCAGGACTGGGCGGCGAGTCGTTCACCATCGCGCAGCAGCAGCGGATACGAGGTCAGTACCACATCGCTTCTGGCCATCCATCCGAACAGGGCCTTGCGCTTGGGACCGTGCAGCAACAGCACGTCCAGCTCCGGCGCGAAGCGTCTGGCCTCGGCGCGCCAGTTGAACATCAGACTGGTCGGCGCGATCACCAGGCAGGGCCGGTCCAGCCGACCGCTTTGTTTCTCGACAAGCACGTGCGCCAGCGCCTGGATGGTCTTGCCCAGTCCCATGTCATCGGCCAGTATCCCGCCGAAACCGAACTCGCGCATGAACTGCAGCCAGCCCAGTCCAAAGCGCTGGTAGTCGCGCAACTCGGCCTGAAAACCCGGCGGCGGATCAAGCGACTCGATGCCCTCGAAGCGCGCCAGTCGCTGGCCCAGCCCGGCCAATTCGCTGTCGGCATCGAATGTCCAGCCTTCGTCGGCGGCGGCCAGTTCGGCCAGGCGCGCCCGGTGCAATTGCAATTGACCGTCGGTCAACCGGGGCTGTCCGTCGAAGCTGTCGGTCAACGCTCGCAAAGCCGCGGCCAGCCGAGACATCGAGACCTGCACCACGCGCCGCTCATCCAGCCGCAGCGTAACCTCGCCATCGGCCAGGTTGTCGGCCAGCAACTGGCGCAGGATGGCATCCGGGGCCTGTTCGAGCCATTCCAGCA
>SKXY01000124.1 GCA_007128175.1 Wenzhouxiangella sp.
ACTGGCGCTCCATGCCACCCATGGTGGCGACTTCCGACACACCCGGCACGGACTGCAGCTCGTATTTCAGAAACCAGTCTTGCAGGGCCCTGAGTTCGGACAGGTCATGATTGCCGGATCGGTCGACCAGGGCGTACTTGTAGACCCAGCCCACGCCGGTGGCGTCCGGACCCAGTTCGGCGCTGACTTCGTCGGGCAGCCTGCCCTCGACCTGGCTCAGGTACTCGAGCACCCGTGATCGCGCCCAGTAGGGATCGGTGCCGTCGTCGAACAGCACGTAGACGAACGAATCGCCGAACATGGAAAAACCGCGCACGGTATGAGCGCCGGGCACGGCCATCAGTGCGGTGGTCAGCGGATAGGTTACCTGGTCCTCGACCACCTGCGGCGCCTGGCCGGGGAAACTGGCCCGCACGATCACCTGGGTGTCGGTGAGATCCGGGATGGCGTCGACCGGCGTGTTGTGGACCGCGTACAGACCACCGGCGCCGGCAGCAATGGCCAGCACGATGACCAGCGGCCGATTGGCGAGTGACCAGCGAATGATGGCGTCAATCATGATGCGCGCTCCGCGCGGGAAGACGGAAGAGGGTCAGGGCTAACCGGCTTCCTACCTTTTACCTTTAACCTTTCACCTTTCATCGCTTCAGTGATCATGCTGGCCTCCAAGGCGATCGTGGCCGGCGCGGATGCTGGCTTCGGAATCGATCAGGAACTGGCCGGAGGTGATCACTTCCTCGCCTTCGGACAGGCCGTGGCGGATCTCGGTGTAATCGCCGCTTTCCATGCCGACGTGAACTTCGCGGATCGAAAAGCGCCGCTCGTCGTCGCGGATCACGACGCGCTCGGTTTGCCCGGTATGAATGATGGCCTCAGTCGGAATGTAGAGCAGGTGATCGCGCGGACCGGCATAGATGGTCACAGAGGCCCAGTCGCCCGGGCGCAGGTTCGCACTCTGGTTATCCAGCACCACACGAACGCGGGCCGAGCGGGTAGTGGGCTCGAGCTCGGGATAGATGAAGTCGATCTCCCCGGAGAAGGTTTCACCGGGCTCGGTTTTCAGCCGGGCCTCGGTACGTTGCCCTTCGGCCAGCCATTCGACCTGACCAGCGAACACGTCGGCGATGAGCCATACGGTCGACGGATCAGCCATGGCGATCATCTCCATGCCCGGGGTGACGTACATGCCGTGGCGAACATTGAGCTCGGTGACATAGCCGTCATGGCGCGCATACCAGGGCAGGTAGAGCAGGGGTTCGCCGCGGTCGCGAATCTGTTCGATGACCGCGTCGGCGACGTCGAGCACCTCCAGGCGCTGGCGAGCGGCCCGTATCATGTCGTCCCGTCCCGCGCGAACCGCGCGCAGGTATTCGTCCTGCACGTTGACCAGGTCGGGGGAGTACAGGGTAAACAATTGCTGTCCTGCCTCGACGCGGTCACCGACGGAGTTGACGCTCAGTTCCTCGATCCACCCTTCCACGCGCGGATGCAAGTGATGGATGGTGGATTCATCGACCTGCAGCCGGCCAACCGTATCGATACGGCGCCAAAGGCGACCGTGCTCGACCCGTGCGGTACGCACATTCATGGCCTGTTGCACGGCCGGGCCTATGGAAACCTGGATGTCATCACCGTCGTGGCGTTCGCGCTCGACCAGCGCCATGCCGCAGATGGGGCATCGCCCCGGTTCGTCACGAACGATCTGGGGGTGCATGGGGCAGGTGAACTGGGCGGCCTGGTCACCGGGCGCCATGCGGTCGACCACGGAATCGCTCGTGTGCTCGTGTGCCGAGTGATCGTGATGGTCGTGTTGGTCGTGATCGTCATGGTCATGGCCGTCATGATCGTTCTGCTCCTGGTGGTCATGATGATCATGCTCATCGGGTGAGGAGGCACCGGTCGGCATGGCCAGGCACAGTGCCAGGCACAGGATCATGATGGCGGTCAGGTTCTTCATGGCAGGTTCTCCGCGGTCAGCCAGGCCAGTTCGATCGTTGCGGCAGTTCGCGCCTGGCGGATGTTGATGGTTTCCAGTTGCTGATCAAGCAGCGCGAGCCGGGCCCGCACCAGTTCGTCGAAGCTGGCGCGATCGGCCCGGTAGGCTGAAAGAGTGGATTCGACCGTTGCTTCGGCGCTGGTGAGTACACGTGATTGCATCCACTCAAGTTGTTGGTCCTGGCTCTGCCAGAGGCTGTGCTGGCGCGACAGTTCTCCCTTGAAGCGTTGCAGTTCCAGGCCACGTTCATGATTGACGGCGCGCAGATCCGACCGCGCAGCGGACAGACGCCGATCCTGGCGATCAGCGGTGAACAGTGGGACACTGAAGCTGACCATGGCGAACAGCTTGTCGGACTGGCGGCTCATGGTCATCGGGTTCATGCCGCGGGTATGGGCATAGCCGGCTTCCACCATCCACGATGGTCGATAGGCCTGGTGGGCGAGCCTGGTCTCGGTTATGCCGGCTTCAACCCGATGGTCGCCGGCCAGCAGAATCGGGTGATTCGCCAATCGCCGTTGGAGATGAGCAAGCGCTTCGGGTTTTTCCAGCAGTTCCAGGCTGCCCTCAGGGGCGACATCGGGGTGACCTCCGGTCCAGCGAGCCAGTCGGCTGGCTGCTTCGTCCACGCCGGTACGCTTGACCAGGATGCGTCGCTCGAGCAACGCCAGCTCCATCCGGGCCTGGTCGACGTCGCGCTGTCGGCCGGTACCGGCGCGATAGCGGGCCTTGGTGATCTCCTCGAGTTCCTCGAATGCCTCTGCGGCCTGCTCGGCAATCTCCAGTGACCGCCATGCACTGGCCCAATCCAGCCAGGCGGTGCGTGTCTCGCGAGCGATGTCCAGTCGCCGGGCACTGATTTCTGCCGCCAGGGTGTCCGCTTCCTGGCCGGTGCGTTGACGAGTCAGTTCACGGGTCTGGCCTGCGGGAAATCGCTGGCGTACGCCGATCTTGTACATGGTCATCATGTCGGCATCAAATGGATCGGATACCGGGACGCCTTCGACGCCGACCATCACTTCAGGGTCGGGCAGGGAGCCGTCGGCCACGGCCCGCTCCGACAGGGCCGAACGACGCTGCTCCAGGGCCCGCAGCCCCTCATCTCGTTCCATGGCCAATGTAATGGCGGTGTCGGCATCCCAGGCCAGCGCGACATGGGAAAGCCATAGCAAGCTTGCGCCCAACAGGGCCCGGCAAATGCCGGATGCAGGATTCCGCATGGCAGAGCCTCTCTCAGGTTATTGTTTCAAACTATTGAAAAATATACGATTCATGCCCGGTCAGGCATGGCTGGCGGACGGATGGCCGCCGAGAGAGAGAGTCAGGCTTGCGGTGGACGCAGAAGAGAGGTGACGAGGAGGGAGTCGAGCAGTGAGCCGGCTTCGGGTGGACCGCTGATCGGCATTGGCTGGCCGACCGATGAACGCTTCATCGGCAGGACCAGTGAAAGTCCGATGCAGTTGCAGCCGCAATCGCTGCTGCAGCAATCATCACCCAGACAGTCGGAATGATTTTCTGCAGTCGTATCCTGCACGGGAGCGGCTCCGGACTCATGGGGGCAACCACCACCTGTCGAGTCGGTATGCGGGGCAGCTTTTTCTATCGAGTCGGATGCGGACGAGCCAGCAACAGCTTCCATGGCGCCATGAACGGGAACACCGGTCATCGCCAGGGCGAGGGCCAGGATCAGTCGCAATGTCAGTCCCGTCGGATTCATGGTACCAAGTTTAGCATGACCGCAAATGTCTGCTAAAGCAAAGACCGCCAAGGCCCGGCAAGGGTTCCCGCCGGGCCCCGGTTTGCGCGGCATTACATGCCGTGCCGGATCAGTCGGTTGCCTTGATCACGCCACAGGCAATTCGGTCACCGGCACCGCCGATCGGCTGGCTCATGTGGTCGTCCGGATTCTCGTGAATGACAAAGGCCGCCCCGTCTTCATCGAGAATGCGTGCACCGACACTGCCGTCCAGGCTGGCCAGGCTGGTGAAGAATTCGGCCCATGCATTGCCGAACTCGTCGACGCGAAAGTTGGGCAGGTCGCCGGCACCGGGTCCGTCCGGGTTGAGCAGGCCATGCTGGTTCTCGTCGGGATTGAGGTGACCACCGGAATCCATGAAGCCGTGGTCATGATCCTCGCAGGTGCCGGTGGCATGAATGTGGATTGCCTTGGGGCCGGGCGGCAGTTCCCGCGCCTGCAACCTGATCAGCGTTCCGGCCGGACCGGAAAACAGCTCTACCGTGCCGATTTCCTCGCCGGCGTTGTTGATCATGGTGGCAGTGGCATCGACCGGGTGATCAGCCCATGCCTGGGCGCTGATGATGAACCCCAGGGTCAGGGCGGCAAAGGAAACTCGGTGCTTCATTTCAGGCTCTCCCGTTGTTGAATTCCGTTGCAGTATTGCATGGCGATTGTTTGCATGATGTCTGATATTGTAAACATTGTCTCGTGACGTACGCCGGTTCCGACCGAGTGGGACGTTGTGGCGAAACATTATCGACAGGGGAACGATCACACCGGCATGGTGAAAAACAACCATCGGGCCGATGAAGCCTTGCAGGGGCTGTCGAGGTCCCTGTTCATCGCATCGCCGGACCTGCGAGATGTCATTTCCGGCCGCAGTATTCCCACCCGTTCGGCCGTTCGCCAGATCCTGGAGCGCCTGCCCGAGATCGTCGGGCAGACACGGGTATTGCTGATCGGTGCGGGTGCCGGCTACCTGGCGGCGGTTTTCGCTCGCATGGCCGGTTCGGTGGTGGTTATCGAACGAACCAGTGCATTGGCCGATATCGCCCGTCAGAATCTCGACAGGGCCGGTGTTCGCAACGTCGACCTGATTCTGGGGGACGGTGAACTCGGGGCGCCTGATCGTGCGCCCTTCGACCTGATCTTTTGCAGTTGTTTCCTGAGCGACCGCGACAATCTCGTCAAGCAGCTCGCGCCTGGCGCTTGCCTGGTCTGCCTTGAAGGGGGTGAGTCGCTTTCGCCCAACCTGATATGCCTGCGATTGGCCGGAGACGACCTCAAGCGTTCCGACCTGGGTCCGGTCAACTTCAGCCGTGACAGCGGCGAGGTCCTCATCGACCTGGGCTACATCGACGAAGGCAGTCTGGCCAAGGCACGGGCCGAGGCCTTGCGCGAAGGCAAGCCTGTACTGACAGTGGCCCGGAAGAATCTCAAGATCGAGGACGGCGAGCTTTACCGTTCACTGGCGCGTCAGCATAGTCTGCAGCTCGGCGAGGCCGACGAATTGCTCAAACGACTGGATCAACGCCTGTTCCGGCGGTTTTCCAAGACCTTCCTCGACAACCAGCGATTGTTGCCGATCTATGCCGACGGCAGCACGTTGATCGCGGCTACGGACAACCCGGATGTGCAAACCGACGACGTGTTGCGCATGCACGACTACGAAGGGGTGGTCAAGTTGCTGGTCACACCAACGGATTTCAGGCGTATCTGGTCGGCCATCGACCTGACCAGCCGCGGCAGTGAGCTGCTGAGCTGGAACGAAACGCGTGATGATCCGGCGGCCAGCGAGGACCTGCTCGACGCGTCAACACGTGAACTGAGCCATTACCTGGTCTCGATCTACGAAGCCATTCTGCTCGATGCGGTCAGTGCCAACGCTTCCGATATCCATGTCGAGCGTTATCACGAGCGCATCCGCATCCGTATCCGCGCCGACGGCGAGATGCGCGACCTCACCCATTACCACCTGACGCCGCGCGACCATGCCGGATTGATCAACGTCATCAAGGTGCGTGCCGAGATCAATATCGCCGAGCGTCGGTTGCCTCAGGGCGGTCGCTCACACATGAAAGTCGGCACGACCAATTACGACCTTCGGGTGCAGATCCAGCCCTCACTGCACGGTGAACATGCCGTCATCCGGCTGCTGTCACAGACCGGTCGTGTGCTGGGACTGAAGGAGCTGGGAATGTCCGACCGGGTCGCCCAGTTCTACCAGCGTCTGCTCGACAACCCTTCCGGCCTGGTGCTGGTGGTTGGCCCAACCGGGTCGGGCAAATCGACCACGCTTTATGCCGCGCTGCAGGAGCTGGCCGATGACGGGCGGCGCAAGGTCATCACCGCAGAGGATCCGATCGAATACTCCATCGACAATATTCAGCAGACCCGTGCACGACCGGAAATCGGTTTCGGGTTCGCGGATGCAATGCGCTCGTTCGTGCGCCAGGATCCGGACGTGATTCTGGTCGGGGAGATACGTGACGCCGAGACCGCGCTCGAGGCCATGCGTGCCTCGCAGACCGGGCACCTGGTGCTATCTACCCTGCACAGCAATGATGCGGTGGATGCCTTGCAACGCCTCTATGATCTCGATGTGTTGCCCAATTCAATCGCCGGGGAGTTGCTCGCGGTCATCGCCCAGCGCCTGGCCAAGCGCATCTGCGAGAGCTGTCGACAGCCTTCGGAGGCCGATCCGGCCATCCTGCTTGAACTGTTTCCCGATCAGGTGCCGGCCGGATTTCGCTGTTTTGAAGGTGCCGGATGCAAGCAGTGCTCGGGTCGGGGCACCCGGGGGCGGATCGCGGTGGTCGAGTACATGCAGGTCAACGACGACGTTCGTCGAGTCATTTCGCTGCAGCCGCCGGTCGGTGAGCTGCGCTGGCGCGCGCTCGATGCCGGCCTGATCACGATGCGTGACAGCGCACTGGATCACGTCATCAACGGCGTCATTCCGTTGAGCGAATTGCCGCGTATCCTGCCGCAGGAACGCATGGCGCCCGAGGTTCGCGGTGGACGGAGAAACACGTGAGTCCGAAAAATAAGACAAAGACATTGAGCACCAGGTCGGCCGAATCCGGTGAGCCCACACTTCAGCGTCTGCCGGCCGAACGCGCTTATGCCGATGAGCTCGACAAGCTGGTGCAATGGGACAGTTACCCCGTGCCGCCGGGTTGGGCGATGTCGCCAATCGCGGTGGAAAAGTTCGTGCTCGGTGATGAGGATAACGGTATTTCACCCAAGATCGTGGTCGAGCCCGGTGTGGTCACACGTATCGTGATTGCCCTGTGCACCGACCGCGGCTGCCTGCTGGTGGGTGAACCGGGTACGGCCAAGTCCTGGTTGTCGGAGCTGCTGGCCGCGGCCATTTCCGGTGACTCCTCGCTGACCATCCAGGGCGGGGCGGTCAGCCAGGTCGATCAGCTGCTCTACACCTGGAACGAATCCCTGATGCAGCAGGGTGGACCCAGCCCAGAGGCGCTGGTGCCCAGTCCGATCTATCGCGGCATGCGTGACGGCAAGATCGTGCGCTTTGAAGAGGTCGCACGTTGTCCGCAACCGTTGCAGGATGCGCTGCTGTCTATCCTGTCGGATCGCATGATCACCATTCCGGAGTTCAGCGGCGAAGAGGGCGTGTTGTATTCACATGCGGGTTTCAATGTCATCGCCACCTCGAACAGTATCGACGAAGGTGTGAATCGCATGAGTGCCGCGCTGAAACGCCGTATGAACTTCGAGATTGTCCCGCCGATTCGCCGGGTCGACGACGAGATGGCCGTGGTGATGCGCGAGACGCTCAAGCTCAATGAGAACTCCGGCATTGAAGTGGTGCTGGATGAAAACGTGATCGAAGTGCTGGTCACGATTTTTCATGAATTACGCAATGGCCAGTCCCTCAGTGGCCGTTCCACCGACCGCCTGGCCGGCGCCACCATGTCGACAGCCGAGGCGGTCAGCGTGGCCCATGCGTTGTGCATCCACGCGTGGTACTACAGCGAAGGCGAGTTGCGCATTGACAACCTTATCCACTTCATCATCGGTTCGGCACTTAAGGACCAGCCCGACGACCGGCGCCGCTTCCGTCACTACTTCGACACCGAGGTGGCCCAGAAGGAAGGTGCCTACTGGCGCGAGGCCTATGCCCAGAGGCACTTGATCTGATCGGGCTGCGGGTTGATCGGGGCTGAACACTTAGCGCGAAGCACAAAGTTCGTTGTATTCCGGGTGGCGTTCGATCCAGCGGGCGACGTAGGGGCAGTTGGGCACAACCGTCCAGCCTTCGGCACGGGCATGGTTGAGGGCGTGCCGGGTCAGTTCGCCGGCAATGCCGCGGCCGCCGACTGCTTTCGGCACCCGAACATGGTTCATGTGGATGACATTACCGTCCAGTTCGAATTCGAGAATGCACAGTTGATCGTCGACCACTGTCTCGAAGCGATGTTGTGATTCGTTGAGTTGGATTTGCATGGGCATATTCCGTGACGACGGTCGGCTTCTAAAGAAGAAAGCGGGTTCGGATGGTGGCCGGAATCTTTTCCAGGCCGCGCACCAGCGTGGTCGCGTCTTCGGTTTCCACGTCCATGACCACGTAGCCGACATCCGGCGTGGTCTGAAGGTACTGAGCGGCGATGTTGACGCCGGCCTCGGAAAACACCGTGTTGATCGCCTGAAGTACCCCCGGCTCGTTGCGGTGGATGTGCAGGATGCGGCGGGCGGTGGCATGGTCGGGCAGGCTGACCTCGGGAAAGTTGACCGCGCCCATGGTCGAGCCGTTGTCGGAGTAGCGCACCATCTTGGTGGCGACGTCCAGGGCGATGTTTTCCTGGGCTTCCCGGGTCGAACCGCCGATGTGCGGGGTCAGCAGTACGTTGTCCAGGCCCCGCAACTCGCTGACGAATTCCTCGCCGGCCCCTGAAGGCTCGACCGGGAAGACGTCGATGGCGGCGCCTCCCAGGTGGTCGGAGCGTAGGGCCTCGACCAGGGATGGAATATCCACCACCTTGCCGCGCGAGGCATTGATGAGATGGCTGCCGGGCTTCATCGCCGCCAGCTGGGTATGGGAGATCATGCCGCGAGTCAGCTCGGTATCGGGCACGTGCAGGCTGACTACGTCCGAGGTATGCAGCAACTCCATCAGGCTGGCCACCGGGGTGGCGTTGCCCAGGGTGAGTTTGTCGGCAATGTCGTGGAAAATCACGTTCATGCCCAGCCCCTCGGCCAGGATGCCGAGCTGCGAGCCGATATGGCCAAAGCCGACAATGCCCAAGGTCTTGCCACGCACCTCGTGTGACCCCTTGGCGGTTTTCAGCCACTGGCCGCGGTGGGCGGCCGCATTCTTGGCAGGAACCCCGCGCATCAGCATGATGATTTCGGCCAGGACCAGTTCGGCAACCGAACGGGTGTTGGCGTAGGGTGCATTGAATACGGGGATGCCGCGCCGCCGCGCGGCAGCAAGGTCGACTTGGTCGGTGCCGATGCAGAAACAACCGATGGCGGCGAGCCGGTCGGCCTGTTCGAGCGATTCGGCATCGATCTGGCTGCGCGATCGGATGCCGAGAAAGTGCACGCCGGCCAGGGCCCGTTTCAGTTCATCGGGGGGCAGGGCGCTGGATTCGACTCGCAGATTGCTGTAGCCGGCGCGGCGAATGCTTTCCACGGCACGTTCGTGGATGCCTTCCAGCAGCAGGAAATTGATCTTGTCCTTGGACAGTGAGTGGGGCTTGTCGCTCATCTTCCGAGCGCGGTCCTTGAGGAAGTGGGAGACTGCAAGTTTGGTCACAAACCGCGAATCAATCAAGCCATAATGCATATATGACCGCCATTGATCGCATCGAACTGCTCACCGACGCCGAAAGTCTGCGCCATTACGGGCGTGACTGGACCCGGTTCTGGACACCGAAGCCTGAGGCCATTGCCTTCCCGAAAAGCACCGAAGAGGTGGTGGAACTGGTGCGCTGGGCCAGGCAGACGGGCCGTCGGCTGGTACCAAGCGGCGGGCGCACCGGGTTGTCCGGCGGGGCGGTGGCAATGGACGGTGAGATTGTCGTTTCACTGGAGAAGATGCGCGCGCTGATCGAGATTGATCCGGTCGAGCCCAGCCTCAGCGCCCAGGCCGGTATGCCGGTGGGGGAATTGCAGCGCCTGGCCGCCGACCGGGGGCTGTATTACCCGGTCGACTGGGCCGCGGCCGATTCCAGTCAGCTTGGCGGCTCCATCGCCACCAATGCCGGCGGCATTCGTGTCCTCAGATACGGCATGACCCGTGATTGGGTGCGGGGAATGACCGTGGTGACCGGTACCGGCGAGGTGCTCGAACTCAATCGCGGTCTGGTCAAGAACAATACCGGGCTGGATCTTCGTCATCTCATGATCGGCTCGGAGGGTGTGCTTGGCATCGTGACCGAAGCCACGGTTGGCCTGGTTCAGCCACCGCCCGAACAATCCGTGCTGCTGCTGGGATTCACCGGGCTGGAGGCGATCATGCCGGCCTTCGCGCAGTTACGCGCCGGCCTGACCCTGTCGGCTTTTGAGTTTTTCGACCGGCGTTCGGTCCATCATGTGGCCTCCCAGACCGGGGAAACATTCCCGCTGGACGACGACTGCCCGTACTATGCCGTGGTCGAGTTCGATGATCCGGAGCAATCCAGCCAGGATGCGGCACTGTCCGTGTTCGAAAGCCTTGTGGAGGCCGGGCAGGTCGCCGATGGCACCGTGAGTCAGTCCGGTGCACAGGCATCAGAGCTGTGGCGCTGGCGCGAGGCGATCAGCGAGGCGATCAGCGAACGAACTCCCTACAAGAATGACCTCTCGGTGCGTGTCTCGCGCGTGCCTGAGTTTCTGAACGCACTGGATGAACTGGTTGGTCAACATTACCCGGATTTCGAGGTGGTGTGGTTCGGCCATATCGGCGACGGCAATCTGCACATGAATGTCCTCAGGCCCCAGCAGTGGTCGGTAGAGGACTTCCATGAAGCCGGCCGCAAACTCAGTCCCAGGGTGTTCGAACTGGTGCGGAAATTCGAAGGCAGCGTGTCGGCTGAACATGGCGTGGGTCTGCTCAAGCGTGACGATCTGCACTACAGCCGCAGTGCAGCCGAAGTGGAACTGATGCTCGGGATCAAGCGACTTTTCGATCCGGACGGCGTACTCAATCCCGGAAAGGTCGTTCGGACCTGAAAAAGCCATTCGTTGGGGATGATGCCGCTATGCTATCTTCAGGCTGCAGTCGAACGAAACCGCGACAGGCCCTCTTATGGCTTCCCTAATCGAGTATTTCCTGATTGCCATCGTTGGCATGTTCGTTATCGTCAATCCGCTGACAACGGCGTTCGTGTTCGCGTCATTGACCACCGATGAGGATGATGAGGAGCGCGAGATCATTGCCCGTCGGGCGGTGATCGCGTCGACAACGATACTGTTCATGTTTGCTCTGCTCGGGTCGCTGATTTTCCAGCTGTTCGGCATCACCCTGGCGGCCTTCCGGATCGCCGGCGGTCTGATCCTTTTCGGTATCGCCATGAGCATGCTCAACAAGAGTGAATCCCCCGACCATGGCAGTGACGATGCCCGCCCTTCGCGCGCCGTGCTGGGGCAGGATATCGCTATCGTTCCACTTTCCATCCCGTTCATCAGTGGCCCGGGTGCCATCGCCACGGCAATGATCCTGACCAGCGAAGCGCCTGGATTCTGGTATTCCATACTCGTGTTTTTCGCCGTGGCCGTGACCACGGTGTCGTGCTACTTCACCATGGTGTATTCCACTCATGTCATCCGCTGGCTGGGACACAGCGGCCGACGGATTCTCACCAAGGTATTCGGGCTGATCCTGGCCGTGATTGCCGTCCAGTTCGTGCTCAACGGCATCGGTGATGCAGTACAGGAATTCATGGTCGGGCTCAACGGGAACAGCGGGCCTGAGTGACAACAAAAACCGGATTGCTTGCCAGGGCAGAGTCATGTGGCTGAATCCCGTCAAAGAATCCGTTTCTAATGTCGATGCATGACCTTCGTTGCCACCTGCTTGCTGGCACGCAATGCATAATCGATGTCAATGAGAATCTGGAGGGATAATGAAAAGTGGAATAGTGGCAGGTGCAATATTGGCGATTGTCATCGCGTCAACCGGTATGGCTGAACCGGATTTTGGCGGCGGCGATTTTGTCGAAGTGGGCGAAGCGTATGATTTCAGCGGCGATTGGAGTCTGAAGTCGCACGATATCAGCAACTTCGAGGGTGAGGTGGTTTGCCTGGCCTTTGTTCAGGAAGGTTCGGACACGCACAGCTGGTTTATCGACGACATTCTCGTTACTTCCAATGCCGGTACTCACATCGACGAGTCGTTCGAGGGCGAACAGTTTCCACCCCCGGGCTGGAGTATCTATGAGCTGGGTGATGACCCGCACCGGCAGTGGGAGCGCACCGAGGCTTCATCCAATACGGAACCGGCTGCGGCCCGACACAACTACACTTTCGGCTCCAATCATGACCTCAACTGGCTGGTCTCCCCGCCGTTCACGCTTGGCGAAAACGCCAGTCTGAGCTACTACGACCGCATGACTTTCGTTAGCTGGTACACCTATTCCGGCGTATGGATCTCTGTTGACGGTTGTGATCCCACGGAAAGACCGGTCATGGGAGTTTCACCTGAAATGCTATTGGTTGGACAGTTGCCGGACCAGGTTGAGACCCGGGAACTCGTTATTGAAAATGCCGGGGATGCGACCCTGGAATGGACGATCGATATGGCTGAACCGGCCGTGGCAAGTCCATATGGTGCGGCCGATGAAGACATCAATGACATTGCTGTCGCAGCGGCTGACCAGCCAGGTCGTTCCGGAGTGGATGTGGTTGGCGCGACCGGTCTGCAGCCTGGTCCGGCTAGTGGCAACACACCCGTGCGTGGGACATTTGATTGCGACAGCGCCGATGGCCTGATTATTCACGACGACGGTGAGATCGACAATGGCTATAGCGGTAACCCAAGCTTGGTCGATGATGCAATCTTTCTCCAACTTTACGAATCGGTCGATCCGGTGCGCCTGGATACGTTGTGTCTTGCGTTTGTCAGTCAGGGGACTGATAGCCTCGACTTCGAGGTAGTTCTCTACGATGTCGACGGTCCCGATGGCGCACCCGGAACGCAGCTGGCTTCTTTTGCGGTGACCGCCACCGATATACCGGAATGGCCGGAATCTGAGCCTAATTGGCAGGTCGTGGATCTGTCCGGGCTGGATTGGATACTGGAACCCGGGCCGATTTACATTGGTGTTCGCTTCAATCCCCCACAGCCCAATGTCTTCATCGGGGGCGACGAGAATGACGAAACCGAACAGCAGGTCGGCTACTGGTGGAATGACGATGACGATCAGTGGATGCCGCTCCAGAGCTCGTTCCCGGCCTATCGCGCACTGTTCATGCGCCCGCATCTTTCGCCTTTGTCGTGCAGCTCTCCTTCAGAGGTCCCGTGGCTCAGCGTCAATCCTGAACAGGGGATCACAGAAGTGGGGGAGTCGAGCAGCGTGGAAGTGACCTTCGATTCCACCGGGCTGGCACTGGGAACCTACGAGGCCGTGCTTTGCATCGAAAGCAACGATCCTGATCGTCAACCGGTAATGGAAGTTCCGGTCACGCTGCATGTGCACGAGGACGAAGTCTTCGAAGACCGGTTCGAGTCGGTCGTACGGTAAACGATCTTGCAGAAAAGCCAGCCCGGCCGCGATGACGGCCGGGCTGGGTGATTGGCACTCTTTCATGGCAGCCCGGGTGCTTCGAGGGTCAGTCAGCTGCCTCTGACTCTAGTAGTATTCGCATTTGCCAGAAAGTATTCATTACTTGCCGCTGGTATGCCTTGGGGGCGTTGTCGGCGCGAAGATCAAAGATACCGATCAGTTTCCTCAGTGTACGAAGCGTATGGGCATGTGAGGAGCCCAGCCCTCTATCAGCAACTCCCCAAGCCATGAGTGCGTAGTTCTGGGACTCCGGGAGCCTCTCGAGATGCTCGAGAATCGAGCTTTTCAGGTAAAGCGCCATGAGTGTATCGGGGTGATCGGTGTCCATGTGTGTAAACAGCCCATCGACCGCATGGCTGGAGTGGTCCAGCGCTTTCTCGTAGTCCGCAGAATTTGCGAGCAGATGAGCCAGGTTGTGGTGGGTCATGAAGGTGATGCGATGCGTCGGGCCCAGCACGTTCTCGCTGACATCAAGGGCCTGCCGAAAATAGGGTGCAGCTTGTTCAAACTCTCCCTGTTGTCTCAACACCATGCCGATGCCGCTGAGAGTGTACAGCGTCAGCCGATGGTTCTCACCGTAGACCCGCAAGCGTCCCTCGAGCGCGCTTTGGTAGTGCGCCTCAGCGTTTTGCATATCACGAGCCTGGTACAGGCCATGGCCCAGATTGTGATAGGCCCGAAGCGTTCTGGGATGATCTTCACCGAAGACCCGTCGTGTGCGTTCGAGGTGTTGTTCGAGCACCTCGTTGCCTTCATCGAGGCGAGCCAGTCCGGTCAATAGATAGCCGAGATTATTCATGGCTCTAAGCGTTTTCCCGTCGGAAGGCCCGAACGCATTTTCAAGGATTTCCAGGGACTGTCGATAGTAAGGCTCGGCTTCTGGCAAGCGGCCGCTTTCATGCAGGACGTTGCCGACATTGTTGAGCGCCTCGGCAGTGTCAGGATGATCTTCGCCCAATTCTCGCTTTCGGACGTCGAGAGCATTTCGAAACAGTGCCTCGGCATCTTCGTATTGCGCGAGATGACTCAGTAATGAGCCCAGGTCATTTTGCGACTCCACCGTATCCAGATGGTCTTCACCCAGTAACTGACGGCGCATGTCGAGGGCATGTTCGAGGCGCTCCCGGGCCATGTCGTATTCGCCCATGTCCCGATGCAGTCGACCGAGAGCGGCAATCGATGTCAGGGTGTCCGGATGCTCTTCGCCCAGCAGTTCCCGTCGGATCTCGAGCGATCGGCTTGCCGAGTCCATAGAGCGTTCATATTGCCCCAGTTGATGAAGTGTCTCGGCAATGGTTTGCAGTAGCCTTGCCTGCAGAGTGGGTTGATCGGCGAACTGTCGGTCGATGGTTTGAAGCGCCCGATCGAAAACGTGCTCATTGAACAGCTCGAGTGCCAGTCCGGTGTAGTCAAGACCTTCAACGATCTCAGTGAACTGCACGGACATGGCTTCGGTCAGGTCGGACTGAAGCATGTCCCGGTTCAGCTGATCCAGTGCGGCCAGGCGTAGGTCAATCCCCATAGCCTCGGTATCGATTTCCGACAGCTGTTCGGATTGAAACTGGACGACTTGTTCTAGTTCCTTCGACTGTCGTTCGGCCCGCTGCTGTTCGGCGGTTGCCTGCTGGCGTGCCGATTCGGCCTGCACGTAGAGCAGGCTGGCCACGACGAGGCCGCCGATCAGGCTGACAAATGTGGCAGAAAGCCCTCCGATCAATACCGGGTTGCGTCTTGCAAACTTTCTCCACCGATAAGCCGCGATGGAGGAATACGCCTTTACCGGATAATGAGTCTGGAAACGCTCGAGATCGTCAATCAAGCCGGCAACGGTGGTGTACCGATCTTCTGGCGATTCGGCACATGCCTTTTCGATGATGGAGGCGAGTTCACGGCGACGTTCGGGCTGCCCCGGAAGGGCGTCCAGCAGGGAAAAGCCATCGTCTTGTCGCGGCAGGATTCCGGTCAGCAGCCACTTGAGGAGTGCGCCCAGTGCCCAGATGTCGCTGGCCGGTGTCGTTTCGGCACCTTCCATTTGTTCGGGTGCGGCAAATGCCGGGGTAAGGGCCGCAATGCCTCGATCACCCGGATCGTCTCCGAGCAGCCGGGCGACGCCGAAATCCAGCAATTTGATTTGCCCGTCATTGCGAACCCGGATATTGCCTGGCTTGATGTCGCCGTGGATGACCATGCGCTGATGCGCATGAGCAACTGCTTTCGCGACCGAGCGCAGGATTTCAATGCGCCGGCTCGTATCGACTTGTTTCTGATCGAGCCAGTCAGCAAGATCGACACCCTCGACCCATTCCATGACCAGGAAGGGCTCGTCGTGATCGGTCAGTCCGGCGTCGATCAGACGGCTGATTGAAGGATGGTCCATCTGGGCCAGCAACCGACACTCTTCCCGGAGCCGTTCGGCCAGGCCGCGTCCGGAAGATGCAATCAGTTTGACGGCGACATCCATCTCGAATGCGCCATCGGCCCGAATGCCGCAGTACACCTTTCCCATGCCGCCGGCACCCACGAATTCAGTGATCGCCCAGGGTCCCAGTCGGGTTCCGGGTTCCAATTCCGGACCGGCTGAATCGAATTGTTCAAGGGCCAGCTCCGCCAGGCCGGAAGGTGCCGGAGCCAGCAGCGTATCGCTGACCGTGCGACTTTCTCGAGCCAGGGGAACGAACCAGCGTGACAGCCGGGGATAGCGCTTCTGACACTGCTGGACGAATGATTCACGCTCGTTCGGAGGTGCTTGAAGGTATTCATCCAGCAGCTGATTCAGGACTTGCCGGCGCAGCGTCGTCAGTTTTGGCGAATTCCGTGTTGTGATGGGTGTCCCCCTTGTTGTTGTGTGGCATGAACCGGACCGAGCAGGGCGGGCCGCGTTCTGCCAAAGCTTACCAAACTCATCGAACTTGCCTGGCCGGGGGACATGAAAATGGGCCGGGCGAGGGAAGAACGAAGTTTCTTCCGGAATTTCGGGGGCATTCGATTCCGGCCTGGCATTGACCCGGCATGCTTGCATGCCGGTTCAATAGTGGAGATTCGGGGGCTTGGAGTCGGCCCCCACCCGGTCCTGGGGCAGGTGGACCTTAAGGAGCCTCTGAATAACTCTGCGCGGGCGCGACGGGTCTTTGCGGGAGGCTCCGGTCCGGCTTCGGCGAGCGTGGTTTGGTTGTTCCAAATGAGCGAGCCGAAACGGGGCGGAGACCC
>SKXY01000347.1 GCA_007128175.1 Wenzhouxiangella sp.
AATAGCTTTAGACTTTCGAGCAGATCCCGCCCTGGAATCAAACGTATTAACGTAATTCTAGGACAGGTCGCTCTCAAATGGCATCATACCAATCGAGGGCGCCCACACAAATTACCTGCATTTGTTTTTAAGGAACTTTTCGTTGCCTGGGGCGTTTCGCTCACCAGGCCGGCCATTATAGCCTGAATGTTTCTGACGTCAACAATTTTCTTAAAAAAGTTTTCGCCGGTTTCGCGTTGGGCGGGTCTGCGAAAAGCGCGTCATGCCCAAGCGAGATGCGCATTATAGGCGTCATTTCTCAGGCGTCAACAGCTGTGTGCAACTTTTTTGAAATTAATTTGACCGGGCTGGCCAAGTGCCTGATTTTGTTAGGGTGGGTCAGTGGGTGTTCCGGGAACACAGCGCGCGGAAACAAGACCGGGAGTCGACCGGGCGGTGGCAGCGAGTGCCGCCACGCCTCAACAGCCTCATTTCGAGATCAATGCGCTCAGCCTGTCGTGAAGGCGATCAAGCAAAAGGTTGCCGCAGCCTCCTGGCGAAACACGTTCTCGAAGGCTGGCTTCGGGTGTGCGCCCGGACAGTTCGCCAAGTTCGGCTGCGGCAGCGCGATAAGCCTCGCGGAAGGATTGACCCTGCCCAACCAGTTCGTTGGCGCGGTCCGTAGCATGCAACTCCGGGGAGATGGAATCGCGCATGCGTGCGGGATTCCATTCGAGCCCGCCGAGCAATTCAGGCAACAACGACAGCCCATCCAGCCCGCGCGCAAAGGCGCGGATCAGGGGCGGCTTGGTGTCCTGCAGGTCGCGCTGGTACCCCGACGGCAGGCTCAGCACGGATTCAAGCTCCGACCGGGCGCCGACCACCGTGGCGTGCAAGGCACGCAGCAACTCGACGGTGTCGGGGTTTTGCTTGTTGGGCATAATCGAGGATCCGGTGCAAAACGCGGCCGAAACGGTCACGAACCCGAACTCCTGGCTGGCAAACAAGCTGATGTCCCAGCTCAAGCGGCGCAAATCGGCGGTAGCCGCCGACAAGGCATCCAGGGCACGCAGTTCCACCTTGCCGCGAGCATTCTGTGCGTACTGCGGGTTGACGACCAGGCGGTGAAAGCCGAGCTCCTCGGCCACGCTGTCGCGGTCCAGCGGCAGGTTGACGCCGAAACCCGATGCCGTTCCCAGCGGCGAGGCGTCGAGCCAGTCGCCGATATCCTGCGCCAGGGCCAGGTTGTCGATGAAGGCTTCGGCATGCCCGGCCCACCACAGCCCCAGCGAGGAGGGCATGGCCTGCTGCAGGTGAGTGTGGCCAGGCAACGGCAGTCCGGATTCGCGTTCGGCTCGTTGCAGGCAGACCCCGGCAACTGACGCACAAAGGGTGCCGAGCCGCTGCAGGCGGTCTTTCATATACAGACGGAGCGCGACGGCGACCTGATCGTTGCGGCTGCGCCCGGCATGGATGCGTCCACCGATTTCGCCGAGATCTTCGATCAGCCAGGATTCAATGGCCGAGTGGCCGTCCTCGAACCGCCCGTCGAGCACGAACTCACCGGCGGCAAAGGCCGTGTCGAGCCGATCCAGGCTGGCGACCATCGCAGCGGCCTGTTCGGACGTTAGCACCTTGATGCGCGCCAGTCCGCGGGCATGGGCCTTGCTGGCGCGAATATCGAACGGCAGCAATTCACGGTCCAGGACCACGTCGTCACCGGCAAGAAACCGCATCACCCGCTCATCGACTTTGCCGGTCGAATCCTTTTTCCAAATGTAGTCTGCCAATGTTCGCTCCGTGGGCGCTGAAGCACCTTGATCAACCACGAAGGACACGAAGAATGAGAAAAACCTTCTTGTCATTTTCTTCGTGGCCTTCGTGTCCTTCGTGGTTCAAAAACTGAATAAAAAACCCCAACCCATCATTCGCTACCGACACGAATTCCCGTCAGCTCATCAAGACCAAGGGCGAGGTTGATGTTTTGCAGCGCCTGACTGGCAGCGCCTTTGAGCAGGTTATCGAGGACGGCCACGAAGGTGGCGCGCATGGGGTCGCGCTGATCGACCGAGAAACCGCCGACGGCCAGCCGCGGCGTTCCGGCAACCTGGCCGATCTCCGGAATATCCTCGACGACATCGATCAAGGCCTCGCCAGCCAGCCTGTCGCGATAGATCTCGAGCAGTTCGGCGCCGGAGACCGGCTGGGTCAGCACCACCGAAATGGTCAGAGAGATTCCACGAAAGAACGGCGCCACGTGCGGATGGAAGCGCACCGGCCGGGCCAGGTGGGCGGAAATTTCGGATTCATGCACATGGCCGGTTAGTGCATAGGGTATGAGGTTGTCGCGCAAGCGCTCGGGGTCGTTACGCGGCCCGGGCGTGCGCCCGGCTCCGCTGTAACCGGACACGCCGAACACTTCCGGCGGCGCGGCCAGCGAACGGCGGATCGGCATGAGGCCGAATAGCGCACCGGTGGCATAACAACCGGGATTGGCGATGCGCCGGGAATCGCCGATGGTCTCGCGATTGAACTCGGTCAGGCCGTAGGTCCAGTCAGGATCGAAGCGCCAGTCGGCACCCAGGTCGAGAATCAGGGCATCGGGATGAGCCTGGCCGATGGCTTCGACCCAGGGAGTGCTTTGACCGTTCGGGAGCGCCAGCACCCAGACATCGGCAGTCACACCGGCGACGCCATCGGGCTCAAGCGTGTGAAAACATTGGTCGGTATCCGGCCACGCAGGCACTTCCTCGACGATCGCCCGACCGGCATTAGACTCACTGGTGGCCAGCACCAGGTCCAGTTGTGGATGAGAAGCGAGCAGTTCCAGCAATGCGCTGCCGGTGTAGCCGCGCGCCCCGATCAGCGCCAGTTTCTTGTTCATGTATCGGTTTCACTCCCTGTTTTCCACCCGGAATCACGACTGGCGGCATCTTCTACCAGGCGCGCCAATTTCCGGTGATCGCCAACCCCTATGGTATAGACGATCCACTGACCCTTGCGGTGGGTGGTGTGCGACTGCTGGAAATACCATACGGCAATCGGATTGGCGGCCCTTGCCCGCCAGTAGAGTTTCGGACAGTGCTGTCGCACCGCCTGCCACAGAGCCGCGCCCAGCCCCTCGCCCTGCGCTTCGGGCGTCACGACAAACTTGTCGAGGTAGGGAACGCCGCCGGCTCCTTCGACCAGCAAGGCCGCGGCCCGTCCGCTCCGCGCCATCAGCAGGGCGGTAACCCGGCGACCCTCGAGCCAGTCCGACCGAAGGTGCTGGCCGAAGCTGCTCTCGAGCAGGCTTTCCAGCTCGCCCCGACGATCGGCTGGTACCTCGTGGTAATGGTCGATTGCCTCACCTTGCCGAACCAGGGTACCGGCACCGGTATGGGTGAACAACTCGCGAGCCAGGTTGGCCGCAGAGGTGATCGAGACCGATGCATCCGAAGCAAGGCCTTCAAGCAGTTCGCGGATCTGCATCAGTTTCAACCGCATGCCCTAATGCACCCAGTCCTGCGCGAGCAAGTGATCGTAGTCGTTGACCAGGCTGATAGCCGAGATCACCCGGCCACGGTGATCGAGCAGACCGCCGGTGCCGGTAAGAAAAATGACCTTGTGCGGCTTGACTGCCCACACGAGCTCGCGTGCGGCGATATCGGCATTGATGTTCATGACCTGGCCCGAAGGCGATTCACCCAGGCAGGCGACCACCGGCAGCGCGCCGGTGCGGATGGCACTGCGCACGGGATCGAGCTCGACCGACTCAATCTCGCCGACCAGCCCGAGCCGCTCGGGATCGGCCAGGCGAGCGTTGAACACCCCGTGCAGGATGCCGCGAGCACGCACACCGCGGGCCTCCAGCGCATCAACCAGGCGCGCATTGGCCCGGTAAATGACCGGCCGGGCCACGGCCATGACTTCCTCGGTTGTCACCCGCAAGCCATCGCATTTCTCCACCGGCACACCTGCGGCTTCCATGGCTTCGTCGAGCTGGGGACCAGCTCCGTGCAGCACGATAGGGGTCAACCCCAGACGATGCAGGAAAGCCAGCGCCGCAGCCAGCTCTTCGAGATCGTCGCGCATGACCGCACCGCCGACCTTGACCACGGCAAAGCGCGATTCCTCCACACGCGAGAACTGCTTGAGATATTGCCGTGCCTCCCGGCTGGAGCCAAGCTGACCGAGCAGCTCGACAACGATGCGTCTGAGCTCAGGCATCTATAACGATCCCCCGGTAGAGATTGAAGGCATGCTCGAGCTGATCCAGTGCGACCCACTCATCGACGGCGTGCGCCTGGGCAATGTCGCCGGGCCCGAGCACCAGCGCTGCCAGTCCGACTTCGGAAAACAGCGAGGCCTCGGTCCAGAAATCGACCGGGCGCCCGATGGCCAGGCCGTGACGCTGGCAGAAAGCACGCGCAGCCTGCCCGTTACGCCCGGCCGCCGGCAGCGGTGATCCGGCAAACGGGATCAGCCATTCGGCATGCTGATCGGCGCCGGCCAGGCCCTTGAGCGCGTCGAACAGCACATCGTTGCTCTGGCCCGGTGCAAGCCGAGCGGAGTAGTGCAGGTTGGCATCGCCGGCGATCACGTTGGACTTGGTGCCGCCCGACATGAGGCCGAGGTTGAAACAGGTCGGCCGCCCGGCAGCCGCCTCTCGGCGGCAGTATTCCAGTGCCGCGTCGGTCCAGCAGGCCAGCCGGTGATTGGCATTGTCGTCCAGGGCACGCAGCTCCGAAGAATGCCCCATCACGCCGTAAAATTGCCCCTTGACCGACAGGAAACCACGGTGGGCAAGTACGGCCTCGCAACGGGTCGGCTCGCAGACCACCACCTGATTGAAACCGTCCAGCCGATCGGAGGTCGTGAAGTTCTTCACGCAACAGCCTTCCGCGCCCTCCTCGTCGGAAGAAAACAGGATGGCCATGGGCTGGTCGGTGGTCTCGGCCACGGCCAGCAGGGCAGCGGCCGCCCCCTTGATGTCGCAGGTGCCGCGCCCGTAGGCACGACCGTCGGCAACGGTCAGTTCCAGCGCCGGCCTGGTCCATCCCTCGCCGATCGGCACAGTATCGAGGTGACAGTTGAACAGCACCGCCGGCTCACCGCGTCGGGCGAACAGGTTGACGTGGCCATCGCCGTAGTCGGTCATCTCGACCTCGAAACCAGCCGGCTCGAGTACCGAACGACAATGCGCGAACATGGCCGCCTCCGGCCCGAAGGCCCGTGGCGGATTCTGGCTGTCGCACCCGATGAGGGCGCCGAGGTGGTGGAGGATTCGATCAAGCATTGTTCGTCCTTGGCTTCAGACGTTCGGGATTTGGAGACACCCGCAACGTTGTCCGTCGGCGACGCAGCGCCGACCTACACGGTGGCCGAAGGAGTAGGTCGGGGTTGCACCCCCGACGGACGAGGATTGGAGACACCCGCAACGGGGTCTGACAACTCACTCCCTGCCCCTGATTCTGGCGGCCAAAGTGGAGGATTGCCCTAAGAGCTTCACAAAGCCCTCCGCCTCCTCCGGCGTCCAGCCGGCCGACTGGGCATAGACCGCGTCGGGATCCTTGAGCAGGTAGCGTGACCCCACCGCCACAGCCTGTATCGACCCGCCCTCGGTCGCCAGGCGCACCACACCGGTGACGTGGCTGTTGGCACCTTCCAGGTAGGCTTCGAGATCAGCCTTGTGCGGTTCGAAGAAGAAACCGGTGTACACCAACTCGGCCCAGCGCTGGGCAATGGTCTGGTGGAACTGGTTCTGCAGGCGGGTATTGACCGCTTCACGCAACGCGCGCTGGGCGATCATCAGTGCATCGATGCCGGGACATTCGAACACGATGCGGCCCTTGAGCCCGATGGAGACATCGCCGGTGTAGACGTGACGCCCCACACCATAGGCACCGAGCTGCCGGTTGAGGCTGGCCAGCATCTCCGGCCCCGACACCTGCCGGTCGTCGAGACTGACGGCACGGCCGCTCTCGAAGCCAATGGTCAATTCCAGACGCTTATCCGGCCACTCGCTGCGCGGCCGGCACCAGACATGGGTGTCGTCGCCAGGCACGCCGAACTCGTCAATCTCCTGGCCTGACAGGGTCACGCCGAGCAGGTTCTCGTTGATCGAGTAGCGGCTGGCCGACTCGGGCACGCCAACTCCGGCGTGAGCCATCAACTCGAGCTCATGCGCCCGCACATTGCTGGTCTGGCGTTGCAGTTCTCGGATGGGGGCATGGATCTCGTAGTCGCCCAGCGAGCGCACCGACTGGTCGAACCGGAGCTGGTCGTTACCCATGCCGGTACAGCCGTGGGCAAAGTGCTTCGTGCCCAGTTCGTCGGCCAGCGCAAGGCATTGCTGGACAATGACGTAGCGATCCGAACAGAGCATCGGGTACTGCTCGAGCATGCGTGCACCCGACCACAACAGCGGCACCACGAACTGATCCCACAGCGGCTGGCCGGCATCGAGCTCATGATGTTCGGCCGCTCCGAGCTCGCGAGCACGACCGGCGATCCATTCCTTCTGTTCGGCATCGATACCACCGGTATCGACGAAGGCGGTGTGCACCTCGAAGCCCTGCTCCTTCAGTGCCAGCACGCAGTAGCTGGTGTCCAGGCCGCCGGAGAAGGCGAGGACGACGGGTTGTTTGTCTGACATGGTTGCTCCTTATGGAATTCGGGTAGAGGGGGAGAGGAACAGAGGGGAGAGGGAAAAGACTTTCCTTCTCTACCTTTATTCCCATCCTCCTCTTCCCAGCAATTGCATCATCATGGCCTTCTGCACGTGCAGGCGGTTTTCGGCCTCGTCGAGGGCAACGCAGTAATCGGCGTCCATGACGCCGTCGGTGGCCTTGATATTACGCCTCAGCGGCAGGCAGTGACTGAAGCGGGCATTGTCGGTCAGCGCCATCTTCTTCTCGTCGACGATGAAATGCCGAAACGGCTGCCGCAGGCGAGCTTCTTGATCGGGTCGCCCGTAATAAGGCAGGGCACCCCAACTCTTGGCATAGACGAAATCGGCACCCGAGTAGGCGGCCTCGATATCGGTAGAAATCTCCAGGCTGCCGCCGGAGGCTTCCGCCTGCTCGAAACCGGCATCCATGAACTGCTCGTCGAGCAGGTAGGCGTTGTCGGGAACCAGCAGGGTGATGTCCATCCCGAACTTGCTGGCGATCAGGAGCGCCGAATTGGCCACGGCCGTATTGAGCGGACGCGGATGCCAGGTCCAGGTCAGCACGAACTTCTTGTTGTCCGGCTCGCCGAGGTGATCCTGAATGGTGCGCATCAGGGCCAGTTCCTGGCAGGGGTGGACAATGGTTTCCATGTTGATCACCGGCACCGAGGCATGCGCGGCCAGCGCCTTGATCACCCGGTCCTGTCGATCCTCGCTCCAATCCTTGAACAGGGGGAAGGCCCGCAAGGCTATGGCATCGCAATAGCGCGATAACACCCCGGCCACCTCGGCAATGTGCTCCTCGGCGTCACCGTCCATGACCACGCCGGGCTCGAACTCGATGCCCCAGGCGCCCTTGCCGGGCTCGAGTATCACGGCGTGGGCACCCAACTCGAAGATACCGACCTCGAACGATGCCCGGGTTCTCAGCGACGGGTTGAGAAATAGCAGGGCGACACTGCGCCCGGCCAGCGGCCGGTCGGCATGACCGTCGCGAAGTGTCGCAGCCCGGTCCAGCATGGCCTGCAGTTCATCGCGGCTCCAGTCCACGGTATTCAGAAAATGTCGCATCTTTCCTCGTCCTGTCCTTGGTTGATATCCAGGCCCTGAAACGCAAAACCCCAGCCGGCGGGCTGGGTTTCTCGTCAACAGTGCTCTCGGTTTGAAAACGGGCGCTAACGACTCGACCAGCCACGGGCGACAGGCATCATTCGGCGTCGACGCGGCGAACGCCGCACTGTGGCGGGAACGAATTCGAAAGACAGGGCCCGATTCATGGGATTGAATTTGCCACAGCGTGACGACGCTGGCAACCCCTTGCAGCCACGGCTTGCTCCGTCAGGACTTGACCACGGTGCGCAACTGACGGATGCTGGCCTTTCAGAATCAGGAAAACAATGAGGATACGAGCATGGGTATAGAAGTGGGTGGCATTCTGGGCCTGATCTGGCTGATCATCGTCATTTGGGCCATCATCAAGACCGCACAGAGTTCGGCAGGCCCCGTTGCCAAGGTGTTGTGGATACTGATTCTGTTGTTCCTGCCGCTCCTCGGCCTGATCCTCTGGTTGTTGCTGGGTCCCAAGCGCTGAACGCGTTGACGGTACCGCTGCCGCGGTGTGCCAGCTCCAGCCGAACCGGCTGATCGATCACGGCTATGCAACCTTCAAGCGGGCAAAGCGGCGTTTGCCCACTTGCAACACACCTTCGAAACCGGCCGACAGTACCCGGTCACGGTCGCTGACCCGCTCGCCGTCAATCTTGACTGCACCCTGCTTGATCATGCGGAAGGCTTCCGAGTTCGAGGCGGTCAGACCGCAGCCGGTCAGCGCGGCGGCGATGCCGACGCCGACATCGCCGGCCGGCAGGGTCTTCTCCGGCATGTCGTCGGGCATTTCGCCACCGCGGAAGCGGGCAATGAACTGTTCGCGTGCCCGGTCTCCGGCGCCGGGGCCGTGGAAACGGTCGACGATCTCGACGGCCAGTTCGAATTTAACGTCGCGCGGATTGCGACCGTCTGCAACCGCTTTTTTCAGACCCTCGATATCAGCGATCGGCCGAAAACTCAGCAGCTCGAAATAACGCCACATCAGGTCATCGGAAATGCTCATCAGCTTGCCGAACATTTCGTCGGCCGGCTCGGTAATGCCGATGTAGTTGTCCAGGGACTTGGACATTTTCTGGACCCCGTCGGTGCCTTCGAGCAGCGGCCAGGTAATGATGACCTGCGGCTTCTGGTCGGCCTGGCCCTGCAATTGGCGGCCAACCAGCAGATTAAACTTCTGGTCGGTGCCGCCCATTTCGATGTCGGCATTCAATTCCACCGAGTCTTGGCCCTGAACCAGCGGGTAGAGAAACTCGTGGATGGCGATTGGCTGACCGCCCCGGTAACGCTTCTCGAAGTCATCGCGCTCGAGCATGCGGGCCACCGTGTGCTGCGAGGCCAGCCGGATCATGTCGGCGGCGCTCATCTCGCCGAACCACTCCGAGTTGAATCGCACCTCGGTCTGCGACCGATCCAGGATCTTGAAAACCTGCTCGGCGTAGGTCTTCGCGTTGGTGCGGATATCGGCCTCGGAAAGCGGCTTGCGGGTCACGTTCTTTCCGGTCGGATCGCCGATCATGCCAGTGAAATCACCAATCAGAAACACCACCACGTGGCCGGCATCCTGGAAGCGGCGCATGGCGTTGAGAATGACGGTATGACCGAGGTGGAGATCCGGGGCGGTGGGGTCGAATCCAACCTTGACCCGGAGCGGCCGCCCCTCGGCCAGGCGGGCCTTGAGTTCATCGGCCTGGATGACTTCGGCCGCTCCGCGAATCAGTTCTTCGTAGTTGCTCATCGAGTTCAAGTGCCTGGGGCTGGTGGTTCGTCGACTGTGGGCGGGGCAGTTCGGTTCCAGAAGAACCTGAAAACCTGCCCCGAAAACCTTGATTCGTGGGGCTGTTTGAACGCCCCGGTAACCATTCCGGACCGACGTGCGGCATTGACTTATCGGACTGGAACTCGTTAATGTTACCGGGTTTTGGCAACCGATCGGCGTGCATGACAAGAAAATCCATGGCCACTTCCCGGCGTGCGCGAATGCGCCGACCCGACCTCACTCCCATCGTCGCCGTAGCCCGTGACGCTGCAGCGAAAGGCTTCGGGCGCGCTCGCTCCGCATTTCGCGAGCACCCCCGCATCGGCGGCACGGCCCTCGCCCTGATCTGTGTCGGCCTGCTGATTGGCCTGATTCCCTCCCAGCGCGACAGCGAGCCCACGGCGCAAGTCACTGCATTGACCCTGCCCGAGCAGCAGGCCGGCCTTGCCAGTGCCGCCGACCCCGGCAATGCCAGGGAAGATGCCGACTCGCTGATCGACAAAGAGCTCCGCAAAGCCGTCACCAGCAGCAGCGATGACGAGGCCGCGTCGACATCGATCAGCGACTGGACGATGGTGGAGGTTCGCCCCGGCCAGACCCTGGAACGCATCTTTCGCGATCTTGGCCTGAGCGCCCGGCTGCTGCACGAAGTCGTCAACGCCAGCGAGGAAACAAAACAACTGGCCCGCATCCGGCCCGGCGACGAGTTTGCCTTCGACCTTGACGACGAAGAGGGTTTTCGCAGCCTTCGCGCCGAATTCGACGAGGAAAGCTGGCTGTTCGTCGAGCGCGCTGAAGACGGCATCACGGCACGCACCGAACCGCGTGCACTCGAATACCGCGTCGTCGAAACCCAGGGCACGATCTCGACCTCGCTCTACCGCGCCGCCCAGCAGGCCGAGCTGTCGGACAACCTGACCATGCGGCTAGCGAACATCTTCGGCTGGGATATCGACTTCGCGCTCGAGATCCGCGCTGGCGACCGCTTCGCGCTGATCTACGAGCAGGTCTGGCGAGACGGGGAATACCTGCGCGACGGCCCCATTCTGGCGGCACGCTTCGTCAACCAGGGTGAAACCTTCGAGGCGGTGCGCTTCGATGCCGGCAACGGCCCGGACTACTTCGCGCCCGACGGTCGCCCCATGCGCCAGGCCTTCCTGCGCGCACCGCTGAACTTCACCCGGGTAACCTCCAACTTCAACCCGCGGCGCTTCCACCCGATTACCCGCCAGGTCCGCCCGCACAACGGTACTGACTACGGCGCACCGACCGGCACACCGGTGTGGGCATCCGGCGACGGCCGTGTCACCCGTTCTAGCTACAACAATCGCAACGGCAACTACATCTTCATACAGCACGGCAACAACATCGAGACCCGTTACCTGCATCTGTCTCGGCGACACGTGAACGTGGGTGACCGTGTGCGACAGGGTGAAACCATTGGTCGGGTCGGGGCCACCGGCATGGCCACCGGACCGCACCTGCACTACGAGTTCCTGGCCAACGGCGCGCACCGCAACCCGCGCACCGTCGACCTGCCGCCGGCCGACCCCTTGCCCGACGACCTGATGGAACAGTTCCGTGCCACCGGCCAGCCCCTGCTCGCCCGTCTTGACGAGGTCGATCAGTCGGCACTGATGCTGGCCAGCGCCGAGGACGGCTGTTCGCAATCCTCCGACGACTGCTGAGCCAGGGCCGGCCATGCGCCGCTCTTCCGGGGATCAAGCACGCGACTTTTTCGTCGGCCTGATCTCGGGCACCAGCATGGATGGCATCGATGCGGTGGTGGTCAATTTCGACCGTCACCCGCCCGATGTTGTCGCCGCCGCCACCGTGCCGTTCAATGCCGACCTGCGCAGCACGCTAGATGAACTGCGAGTCGACCCGGACACTTTTCCAACGGCCAGGCTGGCTATTCTTGATGCACGTCTGGGCGATGCACTGGGTCAAGCCGCGATCGACATCGTCAAGGCCGCCGGCATCGAACCTGCCGCCGTTGCCGCCATCGGCTCGCATGGTCAGACCGTGCTGCACCGCCCGGAGGATACCTGGCCCCACAGCCTGCAGATCGGTGACCCACACCGCATCGCCAGCCTCACCGGCATCCCCACGGTCACCGACTTTCGCCGCGGCGATATCGCTGCCGGCGGACAGGGTGCCCCGCTTGCCCCCTTGCTGCACCGTGCCCTGTTTGCACGCAGCGGCAAAGACTGGGCGGTGCTGAACCTCGGCGGCATCGCCAACCTGACCCTGCTGACCGATGATGATCAAGTGCTCGGTCTCGATACCGGCCCGGCCAACTGCCTGCTCGACGACTGGTATCGACGTCATCACGATGATCGATTTGATGCCGATGGGCACTGGGCGGCCAGTGGTCGAGTCGACACGGCCTGGCTGCAACAACTGCTGAAAGAGCCGTACTTCGCGCGCCGCCCCCCAAAAAGCACCGGCATCGAGCACTTCAGCCCGAACTGGCTTGACCAGCGACTGCCCGGCTGGGCCGGTCAGCGGCCGGCCGACATCCAGGCCACGCTGGCCGAACTGACCGCCTGCAGCGTGGCTGCGGCACTGCATGATGCAGGCTTTCCGGCGGCCGCGCAGCTGCTGGTCTGTGGCGGCGGTGTGCACAATCACGACCTGATCGGACGCCTTGCGGCTCGGCTGCCGGAAATACAAGTGAACTCAACGGCTGACCAGGGCATCGATCCCGACTACGTTGAAGCCGTGCTGTTTACCTGGCTGGCCCGCGAACGGCTGGCCGAACGCCGCGTGGACACCCGCAGCATCACCGGATCCCGGTTTCCGATACTGGCAGGAACAATCATCGCCGCACCGACATCCAACCCGTGAGAGCAAATGTCACCGAGGAGACTCACATGCGCTTGATTCCGCTCTATCTGATCCTGGTCTTTGCACTGGCTGCCTGCGGCACCGACGAGCCGCCGCCACCCGATCCGGAAGGCGCCGAGCCGGAGCTGCGGCCCGAGCCGGATGCTCAGGAGCCGGAAGTGGCCACGCGCGACGACGACGAAGCACTTGAAGAGGTGCGCCAGCGGCGCGAAAGGCTGCGCGAGGAGATGCGTGAACATCGCCGCACCGCCGTGGAAGATGACAGGGGTGACCGGACGCGTACCATGACCGAAGCCGAAACCGACTGGTGGCAGGACGAGGCACTGATCGCGGAGCTGGGGCTCGACGAGCATCAACTCGGTGACATCGAGGAAGCGGCTGCCACCCATCGGCAAACGCACCAGGAGGGACGGCGCCAGATGGTCGAGCTGCGTCGCCAACTGTCACGAGACCTCGCCGAGGAAGGCGAAGAAGGGCCGGCTGAAGCCAGGCAGCAACGCGAGCAACTGCGCCGCGAGCTGGAAGCAGCTGACCGGGATTGGCAGTCAGCTCTGGAGAACATACTCGATCCTTCCCAGCTCGAGCAGCTCGAGGCCACTCGCCCGGATGCGTTGAGCCCGGGCACAAGGCATTCCCTCGATCGAAGTGCCGAAGAATCAGTCGAGGATGAGCCGTCACCACCTCCGATGGACTGACCCGCGCGCAACGATCAGCCAAACGGTCGAACCAGGGCGTCCCGGTGCGGAAGTCACTCGACGCCGGGCCGTCTATCATTTCTCTTTGAGCTTGTAGAACACCTCACCGAGCTGGTCATAGAGCTGCTTGCGGATCCACCACAGCAACATCAGGCTGGGGGTGACCATGATGGTGGTGATGAAAAAGAACATGGCCCAGCTGCCGGCCAGCATGTCGACCATCCAGCCGCTGCCAGCGGCCAGCGAGGTACGGCTGAGATTGCCCATCGAGGCCATGACTGCGTACTGGCTGGCGGTATAGACCTGGCTGGTCAGAAAGGAAATGAAGGCGACGAAGGCCACGGTGGAAAACGCCGTGGTGAAATTGTCGACCACCACGGCGAAGGCGAACAACACCATGTTGGGGCCAACCAGCGCCATAACCGAGTAGACCAGGTTGGCCAGGGCCATGGCCACGCCACTGATCAACAGCCCGCGGAAGATGCCCATGCGCACGTTGATCACGCCCGAGAGCAGCATGAACAGCGTCATCGTGAACCAGCCCATGACGCCGCTGACCATGGCGATCTCCTGGTGGCTGAAACCCAGCTCGCGATAGAACACCGCCGCCATGCGACCCATGAAGGCCTCGCCGATCTTGAACAACACGATGAAGCCGAGAATCGAGATGGTCAACTTGATGCCGTTGCGACGCACGAACTCGGCGAAGGGGGCGATGGCGGTGACCGTGAACCAGGCCACCACGGTGCTGATCCGGCCCGGCTCTCGGCGCTTGCTCAGCGCCTCGCGCACGCGCACCTCATCCTCGGCCTGTTGCGCCTCACGATCGGATTCCGGCTCGGGCAAGAACAGCAGCGTGACGATGACGATCAGCGCCATGACCAGGGCGAGAAAATGAAATGCGGTCGACCAGCCGCCCGGGGCCGTGCCCGCAATCCAGAAGGCGCCGGCACCCGGCAGGCCGGCCCCGGTCCACCAGCCGGCGGCGGTCACCGCAGCGGCCGCCGCCATGCCGCGCGGCTCGGAAGCGGGAATGGTCTCGATGCGGTAGGCGTCGATGCCCACATCCTGGGTGGCCGCACCGAACACCACGAAAGCGGCCACCAGGGCCACCGCGGTCACGCCAACGGTGGGGTCGGTCGCCGCCATCGCCAGCGTGCCCATGAACACGCCGGCCTGGGCCAGCAGGATCCAGCCGCGGCGCTGACCGAAACGGGTGCACAGCCAGGGCAGTTTCACCCGGTCGAGCAGCGGCGCCCAGGTGAAGTTCAGCGCGAAAATCATGGTCACCGAGCCGAGCACACCGATGCTGGTGCGGGTCAGTCCGGCATCGCTCAGCCACACCGAGAAGGCGTTGCCGATGACCGCCCAGGGAAAGCCGCTGGCGAAACCGAGGATGAAGATGTAGATCAGTCGTCGATCGGCAAACAGCTTCCAGAACGGCTCACTTGCCGATTCGTCGGCCGCTGCGGTCGCGGAACGATCAGTCTGCATAGTCGAGAATCAGCGGTGCGTGGTCGGAGAAGCGCTCGTCGGTGTAGATGTCGGCGCCGCGCACACGGTCGGCCAACCCGTCACTGATCACCTGGTAGTCGATACGCCATCCCACGTTGTTGTCCCAGGCCCGTCCGCGGTTGGACCACCAGGTGTAGCGGTCCGGTCCCGGGTCGACAAGCCGGAACCCGTCGTGCAGGCCGACCGGACCGAACACCTCGTCCATCCAGGCGCGTTCCTCGGGCAGAAAGCCGGAGTTTTTCTGGTTGGCCTTCCAGTTCTTCAGGTCGATTTCCTTGTGTGCGATGTTCCAGTCGCCGCAGATGATGTAGTCGCGTCCGTCGCGCGCCAGCGATTCGAGTTGCGGTTTGAGGTGGTCCATGCAGCGGTACTTGAACTGCTGGCGCTCGTCCTTCGAGGTGCCCGATGGAAGGTACAGGGAAATAACCGACAATTCGCCGAAATCAGCCCGCAGCCAGCGGCCCTCCGAATCGAATTCTTCCCAGCCCAGTCCGTAGGTCACCTGGTCGGGCTGGTGGCGTGTATACAGCGCCACGCCGGAATAGCCCTTTTTTTCGGCATCGTGGTAGTAGCAGTGGTAGCCGACGGGGAAGAAGTGGCGGTCGGCGAGTTGCCAGTGCTGGGCCTTGGTCTCCTGGATGCAGACGAAATCGGCCTTCTGACCCTTGAGCCAGTCGAAAAAACCCTTGCGCGCGGCGGCGCGAATACCGTTGGCGTTTAAGCTGATCACTCGCATGGCTGAGCAGACAGTCCGGTCGAAAACAGCCGCTTATGTTACCGCGAGCGCGGCAAGGACTGGCCGGGCACGCGGCAGTCCGATCGTGCCGGGGACGACAGAGGTCAACGCCGTGTCGAACTGACCCGGGCGCCATCGCCGATCTGGTTTCCGGGATGGGTGATGACTTCCTCGCCCGGCTCCAGCCCATCGACGACCTGTACCGTCAATCCACTGCGCCGACCCGGCTCGATCCGGCGCAAATGTGCACGGCCGTTGTCGATCACGAACACGTGCCACTGCCCGTCGCGCCGGAACAGCGCACTGGTCGGGACCTGCACCACGTCCTCGCCCTCCCACAAGATGAACTCGGCTTCGACCCGGTAGCCCACGCCAAGCCGGCTCCAGGCCAGCTCGGGTTGATCGAAGTCGATGATTACCGGCACGCGCTGCTCATCCACGCCTAGCGCCGACACGCGCGTGAACCCGGCCGGTTCGACCCGGCGCACCGTGCCTTCCAGGGGATCCTCGCCACCCCAGCCGGTCATTGAGACGCGCATGCCGGGACGCACCCGCACCGCCGCCATCGACAGCAGATCAACCTGCACCTCGAGGTCGGCCAGACTGCCGACGTCCAGCACCGGCTCACCGGCGGCAATCGCGCCTTCACAGCAGCGATGACGACTGAGCACTACGCCATCGACCGGCGATCGAACCTCCAGTTCCGGATGATCCTCGGCCGGGCGCTGTCCACTGGCGATGTCGACCACGGCACGCGCACTCTCGACCTCGAAACCGGCGACTTCGACGGCATGCTCGGCCGCTCGGGCTGCCGAGCGCTGGCGATCGCGGGTCGATCGCGCCCGCTCCATTTCCGCGGTGGACACCAGACCGCGCTCATGCAGTTCACGGTAACGCTCGTACTCGCCGGCAGCGAATTCGGCATCGGCCTCGGCCGTTTCCAGATTGGCCTTTGCACTCTGGCGGCGCGCCCGGGCTGCGGCCAGGTTCTCGCGCGCCTGTTCCAGGCTGCGCGCATCCAGCGCCGGTGCCGGAAGTGGCTCCATGCGAAACATCACCTGCCCCAGCTCGACCTCGTCGCCCGGCTCGGGCTGCACGCGCTGCAGATAACCGGCAATCGGCGCCGAAATCGTGTAGATGTCGCGCAAGCGGGTACGACCTTCCTCGTCAACCGACTCGACGAAGCGATCGGCAACGACGACGGCACTGTTAACCGCCGTCGGCGACGGCCTGAGTGCCAGCACCAGCAGCACCAGGGCGGCAACGGCAACAACCGGCAATATCCAGCGTCGTTTCTGTCTCATGATTTTCCTCGTCCGTCTTCCGTCACCGTCCACCTTTCACCCGTCACCCGTCACCCGTCA
>SKXY01000188.1 GCA_007128175.1 Wenzhouxiangella sp.
ATAGCTTCAGCCCGCATCGTTTTACCTGTACCCGGAGGGCCGTGAAGCAGTACGTATTGACGCCTCACACTGCTGAACGTCGATGTCTTCTTTGCGGTGACAAGATCCAGGTTCGCTTTCATTTCCTCTTTTTCATCTTCATTGCCGAAGATCTCCGTGAACGAGATTTTTGGTTTGCGAACATTCAGGATTCGGGCTCCGGTGGAGTCGAAGCCTTCCAGCGCGCTTTTTATATCCTGCTGTGTTATCACAACATTCGTTTCTCCGGATTCCAGGCGGTCAATAGCCCGATCACCGGCTTCATTCACAACACGCTCGATATCTGCTCCGGTGAATCCTTGTGTGAGCTGTGCCAATTCTGCGAGGCCTACGTTCGGATCAGTAGCTCGCTCGTTCAAATACAAATCGAACAGGCCGGCTCGATCTGACTCATCGGGCAGCCCAACGAAGACGATCTCGTCAAATCTGCCAGAGCGTTTCAACTCATCGGGAATGTTGCTGAGATGGTTGGTCATCGCGATGGTAAGGATGTTTTCACGTTTAATGACACCATCCATACACTGCTGTAGTGTTCGCACAGCCTCTTTACTGATACCATCTATTTCATCAAGTAAGATGCACCCACCATTTTTTAGATTACTGTCTGTAAAGGCTTTGTATATCATTTGAGAATCAACAGTCCCTGTTAGTACATTGGCTGGCAGGTTGAAGGCTGTTGTGAACTCTCTGGCAAGCAACGTTTTTCCAGTTCCCGGAGGGCCGTGCAGCAGCACGCCACGGGTAATTTTACCCGTCAGCTTCTTGTACTTTTCCGGATTCCGGAGCTTGTCCGCGATCCTTTTCAGCATTTTGATTGCTTTCTCATGGCCAATGATCTGACTGAACGGAGCCGTTTGGTAGGACGCAGTGGTAGAAGTAAGTTTTGGAGCTTTCTCCGATTGGGATGACTCTGGAACCGGCTGAACCTTAACCTGCGTTACTGAGGACAGATAGGCTCTGCCAGGCCGGCAGCTTTCAACCACACAAGTTCCCCTGTCAACATTCAACAGCGTACCTTCGGAGATTTCAACTCCTTCCACATATGGCAATGCATCTTCGCAGGGTTGAACCTGCTTTAAATGGACCCATTCAGCAGCATCCAGATTGCTGAGCTTTAATTCAAAGCTTTGACCTTCTTGAAATTGCATCTTGCTGGCAAGTTTGGGGCTTACCAACAGATTACTGGATGCCATAGAGTCGTGAGAAGGCTCATCAAGATGCCCGTGCCAACGTACCTCTCCATTGGTAATACAAAATCTTGCCAGATAGCTCCATCTTGGATTGCCAGAGGCCTTAAGGTTGGCAGCAATGCCGGTTATGTCGGGATCGAATTTAAGGGAGTATTTCATTGAGATACACCCCCGATTTGCATCAATCTTTCCACCACCTTTCTCTCGAAATACTTTTTCCGCCCACCCTTGAGTCGAACAAAAGGAATGAATCGGTTATGTGTTGCTGGTAAATTGCTTCTATTAAGAACCGTTTTTTGTGGTATGCCAAAAACGACCTCTACCTGTTTTGCGGTGAGATATTTGGCATTTGGCTCTATTTGAGCTCTTTGTAAGATGGCTTTTAACTCAGCCATCATTTCATTTTTACTGTTTTCCATCACATTCAATTTGTGTTGATGTTTTAGTGTAAATGGAAGAACTCAAAAAATTCACTTATTGAGAGGGAGATAGGGCGAACTGTATTTTTTTGTCTGCGAGAATACAGTTTTTAAGAAAATTCAGATTATAGGGGCGAAAGATTTTCTAAATTTTCTGGCTTGGGTTCAGAAAAATAGACTAAACAGGACTATTTTTGACAGAATAGAGAGGAGTCTTCAATTTTGAAGTATGGAAGATGTTGATTTTTTATAAAAGGAACGAAAACATTGATATACGTTAGAAAGCATAAGTTATACATTGCCGTTTTTTTCATATCAGAATGAAGGATACGCACTAACTTTCGATCAAATGATGTATAAATTTTAATATGAGGCACACCATTTTTGTTTTCGATAAAATTTGAAAAATATTCGCTCATAAAAATCTGTGATATTGGTTGTTTAATTCTCTTGTTATGCTGGTCATAGGTATCAATTGGAAGAAGTGCAGTCTCAGCCAAAGATTCTGTAGCTGTACCATCTTTATAAGCATTTTTGATGCTATTTATTACTCTCTCAAGGCTTTCTGTCTTTTCTGCATGTAAATCTGCAAAAAATATGTCCAGTTGATCGTCTTTATTGATGGCTTCCCACTCCGAGCGTAACATTCTGTCAAAATATGAAGAATACTTTTTTACAGAGTCTTTAATATCAACAAACATGTGTAGAAAGGTTTTTTCAAAAAAGCCGGCAAAGTGTTGCCTGTCTTTGTTCTCACTCTGCAGGAATTGATTCAATGATTGTCCTGTAAGCTCCCAAAAATTGTTTTCAGCCTGTTTTTGGTCACTTCTTAAATTTCTATACGTCATTTTATCATTATTGATAAAATGTTGCTTTACCCTTTCAATGGTAAATTTTTCACGCCCCGAGTTTTTCATAATAACGCTGGATATTTCGGTTAACAGTAGCAGGATTAAGAGAGTCTCCCTTATGGTTTCTGTACTTTTTAGTGATCCTGAATCCAATTTGTTCATTATTTAACTGGAGAATGTTTTTAAATTGTGGCAAATAGTCATGGATCGCATCAACCTCACTATTAACCAAGTTGAAGGCAGAAAATGTCATCTTTCTCGATTGGTCAAACTTACGTACCTCAGCTGCAATCTCGTCTAATATAATGTATGGGAATAGAGTTTCCCCTAATTTTTGGAGCTTCCTTAACTCTATTTTAGACAACTTCTCATATGGCCACTCAATAGTATCATTTGTCAATTTAAAATCAGTTAAGATGCATATGCCTTTTAATATTTGTTCACACGAAGGTAAATAAGGTTGTGGCTTGCTTGAAAAGGAAACTGGATATTCAATTGGTTGACTTTTTTTGGTTCTGGATTCGAGGATTGCTTTAATTGTTTGATCAAGTTCTCCTGCCACCTTCATATTCATTTTCATGAATGATTGGATTGCATCTCGATCTCTGTGTGAATTGATCTCATCTCTGTCCATCTGATCAAGCTTTGTAAGACAATTATAATAATATTCCAGAGAATGAAAGAATAATTCTGAGTGAAGAGTTAAAATCTCAAAAATTTTACGTTGAAACATTTTTTCATCTCGTTCAAAAATAAGCAGAGCTAATGACCAAAAACTTTCTGCATATTTATATTTATACCGATGCAAATAGCGAACATATTCATTGGGCACTTTACCAGATACCATTTCAATAAAAAAATTTGTAGTTGAGTTGCCTTTCATAGTTAAACCAATTTAGCTATCAGCTTTAAATTATTCGTTTTCAGATTTAAGCTTTTCTTTTTCCACACCATAAAACCCCTTCAACTATTTTTTTCCCGTTCTTTTTCAAGCTTTTTCATTTTGTTGCTGAGATCCTTCTGTGTGAGATGCTCATATTTTTTTGTGACTTCCAGAGAACTGTGCCCGGCAATTTTTGCAACTTCATTAATATCAAAGCCCATTTTTAACAGTTCAGTCACGCAGGAATGTCTTAACCCGTGGAAGTTTATACTGTCACTCAAATTTGCCATTCTTACATAGATTTTGAAAACCCTGGATACATTTCTGGGACCCATTTTTGAGTTTTTGTAATGAGCTTTTGTACTTGGAAATACCAACCCAGTATCAGGGTAATTCTTATATCTGTGCCAGGCCTTTAATATCTTTAATAATCTTTTTTGAATTGGTACACTTCTTTCCTTTCCAGATTTAGTATCTGTAACAATAATTTGTTCACTCCTAAAGTGCACATTTTCCCAACGTAACGAAATAATTTCTTTTCTTCTTAGCCCTGCATAAAAAGCCATCATAACAACAGGGCGGAACCAGACTCTACTCTGATGCTCTTTTGTGACCTGCCCCTTGTCTTTTTTACTGCTGATATCCTGACGATATTCATGCATAATTTTATCGAGCTCATTCTCAGAAATAACTTTTTTTGAAATACTCTGCTTTATCTTTGGTTTTTGAATCGATTTCGACACATCATTTTGCACATAACCCTTCTCAGACAACCAATTAAAGAAAACTTTAAGGTGCCTTAAATAGTTGGCCTGTGATGAAGGGCTGAGCGAAGTTCGAAGACATACATTTCTGATATCTTTCTCACTTATCATAGCAACGGGCATTGTTTCACCCACTTCTTGTTTCAATAAATTAATTACCCGGATATAATTGTCTTTTGAAACTTGATTGACCTGGCTTCTTTCGCCTACAAATTTATCGGCTAACTCCGCCAACGTAACCAACTGTGCGTTTGATTTTAAATTACTTTGATGTACTTCATGTTTCTTTGGAGTCCACCCGCCGAAAGGGTCAATTTTCCCTTCCATATATAAATCTTCATACTCAAGCTTTTTTTTCTCTGCTTCTCTCTTATTTCTTGTTCCTAATGTGAACTTCTTTTGAAATAGTTTGTCGTTGATTCTTCTTGAAAAAACGATATAGTAGATCCGGTTCCGTTTTTGAAGTGTTGCCATATTGTTTTTTGTACAAATATTTGTTCAAACTTTTGTTCAAACAAGATAGCATATTTGGGAAATAAATGTTCCTGAAATATTCAGGGGAATATTTTAAAAAACATAAAAAACCCCTCTCAAGCGCTAGTATAAGGGGTTTAAGAAGGGCTTTAGAGAAGTACACCCGACAGGATTCGAACCTGTAACCGCCTGATTCGTAGTCAGGTACTCTATCCAGTTGAGCTACGGGTGCATTTCAGGATTCAGGCCACAAGGTAAAGGGTTCAGGAAAACTTGTG
>SKXY01000340.1 GCA_007128175.1 Wenzhouxiangella sp.
GCTTGAGAACCGCCATCTGCACGATCTCGTTGCGCTTTTTCTCGCCGCCGGAGAAACCTTCGTTGACCGCGCGCTTGAGCAGCGCCTCGTCCATCTTGAGCGCCTTGAGCGATTCGCGCACCTCTTTCAGGAAGTTCATCGAATCGACCTCGTCCTCGCCGCGCGCCTTGCGCTGGGCATTGAGTGCGGCGCGCAGGAAGTAGGCGTTGTTCACGCCGGGAATCTCGACCGGGTACTGGAAGGCCAGGAACAGCCCGGCGGCAGCCCGTTTCTCGGGCTCCATTTCAGCCACATCCTGTCCTTCGAATTCGATTGACCCGTCGGTGATCTCGTAACCCTCCCGGCCGGCCAGTGCATAGCCCAGCGTGGACTTGCCCGAACCGTTCGGTCCCATGATGGCGTGCAACTCACCCGGACCGATCTCCAGGTCCAGGCCCTTGAGGATTTCCTTGTCGTCGATGGAAACGTGTAGATTGTTGATCTTGAGCATAATCGTGGTTATCGATCCATAGGGATTTGGGTTTCCGGTTTCCGGTTTCCGGTTTCTGGAATTCGATCGAAGCCGACCGGAAACCGGAAACCGGAAACCGTTCTTATCCAACCGCGCCTTCCAGCGAGATTTCGAGCAAGGCCTTGGCTTCCACCGCGAACTCCATCGGCAGCTCCTTGAATACTTCCTTGCAGAAGCCGTCGACGATCAGCGCCACGGCTTCTTCCTCGTCGAGGCCGCGCGAGCGGCAGTAGAAGAGCTGGTCGTCGCCGATCTTCGAGGTGGTGGCCTCGTGCTCAACCTTTGCAGTCGGGTTGAACGACTCGATATACGGGAAAGTATGCGCACCACACTGCTTGCCGATCAGCAGGCTATCGCACTGGGTGTAGTTGCGCGCGTTCTTCGCCCGCTTGGCCATGCGCACCAGCCCGCGGTAGCTGTTCTGGCTCTTGCCCGCCGAAATACCCTTGGCGATGATCTTGCTGGTGGTGTCCTTACCCAGGTGGATCATCTTGGTGCCGGTATCGGCCTGCTGGTGATTGTGGGTAAGCGCCACCGAGTAGAACTCGCCGGACGAACGGTCACCCCGGAGAATGCATGATGGGTACTTCCAGGTAATCGCCGAGCCGGTCTCGACCTGGGTCCAGGTGATGCGCGAGTCGTCCTCGCGGCAGTCGCCGCGCTTGGTGACGAAGTTGTAGATGCCACCCTTGCCGTTCTCGTCGCCGGGATACCAGTTCTGCACCGTCGAGTACTTGATGTGCGCCTTCTCTTTGGCCACCAGTTCGACGACGGCGGCATGAAGCTGGTTCTCGTCGCGCATCGGCGCGGTACAGCCTTCAAGGTAGCTGACATGACTGCCGGGCTCGGCAATGATCAATGTACGCTCGAACTGACCGGTATCGCGCGCATTGATGCGGAAATAGGTCGACAATTCCATCGGGCAACGCGTGTTCTTCGGGATGTAGACGAACGAGCCGTCGGAGAACACGGCCGAATTGAGCGCGGCAAAGTAGTTGTCGGTATAGGGAACGACCGAACCCAGGTACTCGCGCACCAGGTCGGGATGGTCGCGCACTGCCTCGGAAAACGAGCAGAAGATGACCCCGGCTTCCTTCAGCTCCTTCTGGAAGGTGGTGCCGACCGAAACCGAATCGAACACCGCATCGACGGCCACGCCGGCCAGGCGCGCACGTTCGTGCAGCGGCACGCCAAGCTTGTCGAAGGTCTCGAGCAACTTGGGATCGACCTCGTCGAGGCTTTTCGGCCGGTTCTTCTGCTTCGGTGCGGCATAGTAGTGAATCTTCTGGAAATCGATCGCCGGCAGCTTCAGGTGCGCCCAGTCCGGGCCGACCATCTTCTGCCACTGGTGAAAGGCCTTCAGGCGCCATTCCAGCATCCATTCCGGCTCTTCCTTCTTGGCCGAGATCATGGCGATGATTTCCTCGTCGAGTCCGGCACGCACGCGGTCGGACTCGATATCGGTATAGAAACCGGCCTTGTAGCGCTGCTGGATGTGGCGTTCGACTTGTTCGACGGTCTGGTTCATGAGATTTCCCGCGTTGTTTCAACGGTGGATTCGGCGCGAATGGCGATCCGGGGTGGCTGCGGCCTGGACAGATCGGCCAGGCTCAGCGCACCCAGGGCTTCTTCGACGGCCTGGCCGATGCGCTGCCAGTTACCCCTGAGACTGCAATCGGATTCGTGCGAACACAGCCCCGATTCCAGCCCGCACTCGGTCAGGGCGATGGGCCCCTCCATGGCCGATACGATTTCTGCCACGGAGATTTCTTCGGCCGAATACGCCAACTGGTAGCCGCCGTTGACACCGCGTACGGAGTTGACCAGCCCGGCCCGGGCCAGTGTCTTGAGCACCTTGGCCACCGTCGGCGGCTCCAGGCGTACACGCTCGGCCAGCTGTGTGGCCGAAATACGCTGCTCCGGCTCGCGGGCCAGCGAGGCCAGCACTACGGTGGCGTAGTCGGTCAATTTACTGATTCGCAACATGATCTTCAATACCGGATCATTCCGGTCCCATATTATGCCTGCAGGGCTTCCGAAAAACAAGACCAGAATGGTATTGATTAGCATTACAAGACCTGGCCGCGCTGCTGCCCTGATACACTCTGCGGCCACCTTTCGAGCACAGGGCGCGCATGGCTCAGGATCCGTTCAGTTTCGATTTCAGCCTGTCGGGCAGCACGACTCCGGCAGCATTCGACCGCACCCGCTATGTCGCCCCGCCCTTCGATGCCCGCGTATTCTCCGACAGCGAGGCAAGCTTGCTGGTCAGCCGCCAGAACGAACCGGTTCGCCTGTCGATCACGGCAGCCCGCCTACTGGGAGCCTGCGACCGCTTTCGCACACTCGAGGAGCAGGCCCGGCAAGCTGTCAACCAGCTGCACGCGTCGACGGCACAGACCGGCCAATTGACTCGCGAACTGAGGGATCTGGCCGAACGTGGCCTGCTGCTCAGCCAGGGAGACTTGCTCAAGCGTCTGCAGCACGGGAATCCATCCGATCATCGCTCGACACAGATTGATACCCTGTTCGTGCGCACCTGCAAGCGTCCGCGAACGCTGGCGCGCCTGCTCGACAGCATTGCCGTATTGACCGAGCCCGGCGAATTGAAACGCTGCATCGTGCTCGATGACAGCGACAGTGATGGGGGCGACCCACGAACCTTCCAACTGGTTGCCGAATACCGCTCTCGCCTGCCGCTAGGGTTGCATCACGTCGGTCGTGGCCAGCGCCGTGCCATCATCGAAGAACTCGCCGCACAAAGCGAGGCCGAAGCCGCCGATCTGCACTGGTTCATCGAAGGCGACAACGACGACGACCAGCCCACCTACGGAGCCAGCCTGAACTTCGCCCTGTTGCTGGGTGCCGGCGAGATGTTTGCCATCATGGACGACGATGCCAGCCTGAATGCCTTCCGTCTGCAAGAAACCGATACCCGGCACCGCTTCGCCCCCACAACATCGGCCCGCCTGGAATTCCCCGAACCAGGAGCAGACCTGACGGCCGGATTCGAGCCGCTGGCCACCAGTCCGCTGGCCGAACACGCCCGCTATCTGGGCAGAAGCGGTGGTGATTTCGCCGTCCTGGGAAAAACGGACCTGGATGCGTTATTTGAGCGTGTCGACCCGCAACTCATGCACGAGCTGTCGGCGCCAACGCGGATACGCATCACCACTAACGGCACACTGGGCGACCCGGGCACAGCCGGGATCCAGTGGCTTTTCAGTGAGCCCAAGGAGAACCTGGCTGCACTGTGCACCGACGAGCAAAGGTATCACCGGCTCATCGAGCAGCGACGCATGGCCCGCAGTCCCGATTCGATCCAGGCCACCACCGCTTTCACCCTGATGACCACCACGCTGACTGGCATCGACAACCGTGAACTGCTGTTGCCCACAAAGAGCCGCGGCGGCAACGAGGATCTGCTGTTCGGCGCCCTGGTCAAATGGATGCATCCGGGCAGCCTGCACGTCGGACTGCCGCACATGCTGCTGCATCAACGCCCGGAACCGCGACGCTGGCGGCCCGAAGATCTCGACCGGCCGCGTTCGACCAACCGTGGCCGTTTCCTTGCCGATCAACTCGGCCGACTCGCCGTCGGACTGCCCGCCGGTGACACGAACAGCCGCATGGATCTGCTGCGTGGCTGGCTGCTTGGACTGGCCGGCGGCCCGCCCGACGAACTGATATGGCGACTGCAGCAGGACATGCTGGAATTACGCGGCACAACCATCGAACGCGTACGCGCCCGCCTTGCCGAACTCAAGCCCCCGCCCTGGCTGGCCGCTGACTTCCAACGCTCACTGGCCGCCCACGCTCGCGATGATGGACTCGACCGGGCCGGTACCGAAGCCATGGCGCAAGAGACGATCCGCTTCGCACGCCGCTACGCTGCCGGCCTGGACAATTGGCGCCGGGCATGGTGCCTGGCCAGCAGACAACCGGTTGAGCGACTCATCCACCCGACTTTCACGGAACAAGCCAATGACCGACGAGCGCCGCCACCAGGCCGAACAATGGGCCGCCGAACAGCTCCACTGGGATGACTTCGACAGCACATCGATCAGTTCCGACGCCAGCTTTCGTCGGTATTACCGACTGACGCATGAGCGCCGCACCGTGGTCGTCATGGACGCCCCGCCCGAACACGAGAACATCGATGCCTTCATTGATATCGGGCAACGGCTGGAGCGTGCCGGCGTTCATGTTCCGCACCAGATTCACGCCGATCGGGACCGGGGCTTCATGCTGCTCGACGACCTCGGCGACCAGCCTTACCACCACGTGCTGGACGACGACAACGCCGACGCACTTTTCCACGACGCCATCGAGGCGCTGATCGCGATCCAGACACGCACCAGCACAGCCGGGCTGCCCTACTACGATGCCGGCCTTCTGATGCGCGAGCTGGCACTGTTTCCCGACTGGTTTCTGGCACACCACTGGCGCATCGAACCCACCGACGATGAACTCGATGCCTGGGACAGGGTGTGTGCGACCCTGATCCGCTGGGCGCTGGACCAGCCGCAGGTGTTTTGTCATCGCGACTACATGCCGCGCAATCTGATGCTGACTAACCCCAACCCGGGCGTGATCGACTTTCAGGACGCCGTCGTCGGCCCGATCAGCTACGACCCGGTCTGCCTTTACCGCGATGCCTTTCTCAGTTGGCCGACCCAGCGTGTCGACGATTGGCTCGAACGCTATCGACACCGAGCACTGGATGCCGGCCTGCCAGTTCCCGGGTCGGCCGACCTTTGGCGTCGCACCTGCGACCTGATTGGCTTGCAGCGCCACCTCAAGGTCATCGGTATCTTTGCGCGCATTTGCTATCGCGACGGCAAACCGAAATATCTTGCAGACGTTCCGCGGTTCTTCATCTACCTCGAGGAGGCCATCTACCGCAACGCCGAACTCCAGGAGCTTGGTGGACTGCTCAAGACCTGGAGGGCTCGGGCTCGCTGACGACCCGGCGGGCACTCTCGACCCGGTTGCGCCCATCGGCTTTTGCCCGGTAAAGGGCTCGGTCGGCTCGCTGCATGCATTCCTGCCATCTCTCGTGGCCGATCGCACACTCGGCAACGCCGAAACTCGCGCTCAGTGACAACTGCTCGTCTTCTGCCGACACAACGGTCTCGGAAACCTTCCTGCGCAGGCGTTCGGCAATACGGGCAGCCTGTTCCAGAGTGGCGCCCGGCAGGAGAACCAGAAACTCTTCACCCCCGACCCGAAAGGCCGTATCGCTGCCACGAACGGCCTGCTGCATGAGCTGCGCCACTTCGTTGAGCACACGATCCCCGGCCTGGTGACCATGGCGGTCATTGACCTGTTTGAAGTGATCGATATCGAGCAACATCATCGACAGGGCCGTACCTTGCTCACTCGCAACGGCCAGATGCCCGGCCGCCGCCCGATCCAGCCCAAGGCGGTTGTTGATGCCGGTCAACGGATCCTTTGTGGCCAATCCAATCAACTCGACCTGCTTTTCGCGGAACATCATCACCGCCAGCGCCATCGTGATACAGAAGCCGAAGATCATGGCGGCCAGGAAGGCGGCCATCTGGAAGGGATCCTGCACGAAAGACGTAGTCAACGCCGGACTGAACAAGGCATAGCTGAATCGCAACAGCAGAAATGCCGCGAAGGCCAGCAGTACCAGTGCCGCCGCCCGGTGAAACAGACGCATGCCGGGGCGATGGGCACGCCAGAGCAACGCGCCGGCATAAGCATCGAGCGCCACGTAGAAACCGGAGTGAATGATGATCCGGGCACGCAGTGTCTCGCGCGCCTCGGGGAACACCAGCGAGGAGACCAGCATGAGCCCGACGGCAACGAAAATCGGAATCGTCCAGCAACGCAGGCCGAGATAGCGCTGAACACCGATCAGGATCAGGCCATGCCCCAGGCCGATGGCCGCGTTGGCCAGCGTACCGGCCACCCAGGCCGGAATGGGCACCTCCACCGACTGCAGGATATGACCAATGAGAAATCCGCCCCCGAATGCCAGACCAGCCCCGGCCCAGTCCAGCAGCGCGCGCGAGCGCATGCCGGCCAGGTAGATCCCCAGCATGGTGGCCGCCATCAGGAAACCACTTACGGCCGAGGCAAAGGCCATTGTTCGCACGTCGAGCATGAGAAGTTCGGTCAAGCGGGTCACCTCCGTGACAGGGTCCGATGCGAAACATCCCGCATCTCTCGACCGTGTAACAAGCACATTTCATGCCAGACGCGGAAACCGATGAAGTCCGTCGATAATCAGTACCTTGAAGCCCACCAGACGCCCAGACCGGCGAACAGACTGTAGCCAAACTACTGCATGCCGACCAACACGATTGGTCCATATACGCTAGATTGGTGCACTCCAGACTGGCCCGAGTACCCGGAGAACGATGCGAGCGATGATTCTGGCTGCCGGGCGTGGTGAACGCCTGCGGCCACTGACCGACACCACCCCGAAGCCGCTGATCGAGGTCGGCGGCAAACCACTGATTGTGCACCACCTCGACAACCTGGCCCGGGCCGGGTTTACCGACGTGGTCATCAACCTGGGCTGGCTGGGCGAACAGATTCCAGAGGCGCTGGGCAACGGCAACCGTTTCGGGCTGCGCATTCGCTACTCGCCGGAGCCTCCGGGCGCACTGGAAACCGCCGGCGGCATAGTACACGCGCTGGAGATGCTTGGAGACACCCCGTTCCTGGTCGTCAGCGGTGACGTACTGTGCGACTACCCTTTCGGAGCCCTGCGCGGAATGAAAATGGAAGCGCTGGCCCACCTGGTGATGGTCGACAACCCGCCGCACCACCCGAGCGGCGATTTCGGCATCGTCAATGGACGCATTGTCATGGAAGCAGCCGGCAAGTTGACCTTCAGCGGCATCGCCGTCTTCGACCCGGCCCTGTTCACTCCCCTGAAACCGGGAGTGCGCCCGTTAAGGCCAGTCCTGGAAAATGCTATCGCCGCCGAGACAGTCGGAGGCGAGCACTATCGAGGCCGGTGGTTCGACACCGGTTCAGCCGAGCGACTGAGCGAAGCCAGAGAAAGCCTGGCCTGAGCGCTTGCCGCCGCGTAGGCTGCTTCCGGATCAGCTCAGGCGATCCTTGAGGTCGGTGACGGCTTGCTGGAGTTGGTCGCGGGCGGCGGCGCGGTCGTGTTGGGCTTCGGACTGGCGTTGGTCGATTTCTTCGATGGTGTCGCCGATGCGATGCAGGAACTCGACCACCTTGTCGGCCGAGGCGATGCCTTCGCGAACCTGCTTGTCGACCATGTCCTGATTGGTTTCGAGCCGGTCGGCGATCTCTTCCATCATCTCTTCGGTGGCGTTGCGCGTGGCGGCCAGTGATTGCAGCCGTTCCTGCTGGCGCACCTGCTCGACCACCAGGGCCAGCTGCTGTTTCATCAGCGGAATGGCCTGGGTCAAGGCCATGTCGAGTTCCTCGCTGACGATGATTTCGCTGTGCAGGGTCTGGTGGATGGTCGGGATCATGCCGGCGGCTATGGCACGGCTTTTCTCGAGGTTGGTCAGGCGACGGTCGAACACGTCGGCACGCTGTTCGAGCTGGCGCAGCTCGGCGGCCTGAACGGCATCCTCGGTGGTGTCGACCTTCTCCTTGAGCTCGGCCAGTCGCTGGCGTTCTTCGGTGAGGATCTCGCTGCCGGCGACGATGGCTGCAGCCATGTGCCTGAAATTGTCGATGGCTTCCTGACCGATCTCGCGCAAGTTCTCGATGGTGATCAGACTGCCGCGCTTGTCGCGTTCGAGCGTGGCGATGACCTGGTTGATCTGGCCGTCGACCGTGCTCCAGTCGGCGGCGAACCGTTCCAGCGCCTTGCGGGCGTTGAAAAAGAAGCGGGAGAAGACGCCGGATGGCTCAAGTTTCCCACTGAGCCGCTTGCTGACCATGCGCAGTTCGGTCAGGTGGTCGTGGACGCTGCCCAGGTTGGCCGAATGCACGCCTTCGACAATCGTATCGGCAAATTGCGACACCCCAGCGGCCTGTTCGGCGGCGAAGCGCTCGGGCTGCTCCCATGAAAATTCGCCCTTGATCTGCTCGATCAGCGCCTGTTTCTCGGCACGCGCGGCATCCAGGTCGAACGCCCGCGACGCATCGCCCAGAAACACCTCCACTTCCCGGCGTACTTCCGCATCCTGCGGCGGGGCGGCATCAATCCTGGTGGTCATCTCCATGGCTGGATCCTCCGGTTGGTGAATGCTTGAGTTCCTGTTCGAGTACACGCAGACGCACGCACAGCGCCTGGTCTTCCGAGTCTGATTGAGCGTCCCGGGCAATGGTTGCCGCGGCCTGATCGAGCACATCCTGCATGCGCTCACGGCGCCTTTGGCGTCGAGAGCTGTCGCTACCGGGATAGGCCGCCAGGGTATCGGCGGCCAGGCACAGCACGTGACGGGTGCGGGCCGCCGCCGGGTCGGCCGGACTGCGCCGACCGCGTTCCACCGCCCGGCGCCCGAGGCGGGCCAGCCGGATGACCGGCTCGGCCAGTTCGCCATCTTCGGGATAGCGGTCGAGTATCCGAAGCGCCTTCTCGGCATCTGCCCACAGCACGTCTCCCGAAGCCGTGAGCGGACTGGTCGCATCAGTTTCAGCGCCCTGTCCCGAGTCGGGCCGCAAACGAGTACCGTAGACGACCGCGCCTCCGACCGCCAGCGCCAGGCCGCCCCAGGCAAACGCACCGCCAAGCGACAACCCGGCCACTGCCACGACGACGGCGCCGGCGGCGACCTGCATGTCGAGCAGACTGCGTCGCATGGCGATCAGGCCGGCGGTATGATCAGGCCGTGCCCGGTTGCGCGTCGGACTTCTCGTTATTCGCTTTTGTCTTCCTGTCGGCCAACGACGGCGGAGGATCGTCTTCACTGTCGTCATCCGATGCGGCTTCCTCAGCACCATCAAACCGCTGTAGCGAACCGTTCTTCAGCGTTTCGGCCAGATCGATGCCCAGTTGTCCGCCGATTTCCTTGAGTGCCGGCCCGACGGTCGAGTAATTCATGATCTGCCCGAACAGGTCCTCCATTACCGAGCGCGGCTGTGTTCCGTTGCCGCCGGAGCCGTTGGCGCCACTGCCATTGGTGTTGCCAAGGCCATGGATGAACACCGAACGCATGTTCTCTCCCACGCCCTCGAAAGGCGCGACGAGTTCGCGCAGTACTTCGGGGGCCACGTCCAGTTCCCGCAGTCTTTCGGCATGGGCAATGAGATCCGACGACAAGGTGTTCTTGGCCTCGTTGACCGCGCGAATACCTTCGGCCTCGGCTTCCTTTTCAGCACGAACGGCCTGGGCATGAAACTCCGCGGCTTCCTTGTCCTGCTCGGCAGCCTGACGACGGCCCCTCGCTTCCAGCTCCGAGGCCTCACGCCGGGCGTCGGCCGAGACGCGTACGCGCGTGGCATCGACTTCCGCATCCTCCTGGGCGCGGATCACGCTGACGTTCTTCTGGCGTTCGGCGGCAGCCTGTTCCTGGGCGGTGCGGACCGCTTCCTCGGCCACCACGCGTTCCTGGCGCGCCTTCTCCGCGCGTGCCTGGGCCTGCGACTCGCTTTCGGACTTTTCGGCCACGGCGATTCGCTGCTCCTGTTCGGAAATCTTGAGCTTGCGGTCTCGCTCGATGGCGCGGGCTCGCAGCGCCTCATCCTTTTCAAGCTCGGCATTCTCGGCTGCCTGATTGGATGCAATCTCGGCCTTTCTCGATTCGGCCTGGCTTTCGGAGCGGTAAATGGCAACACCGCGTTCCTTCTCGATCTCCGACCGTTCCACCGACTCTCGCGCCCGGATGGTTTCCTGCTCGGCACGGGCGGCTTCACGCGCATCGGCAATCCTGGCATTGGCCTCGGCTTCGGCACGTGCCTGGGTTTCGCGCGCCACGCGCTCGGCAGTGAGCTTCAGCGCCGTGGCATTGAACATGTTGTTCGGATTGAGATTGTCGGTGGGCGTCTGATCCAGGCCAGTCAGTGACACCGACTCCAGCTGCAGACCATTCTTCGACAGGTCGGTGGCGACGATTTCCTGGACGCGCTGGACGAAATCCTGGCGGTTCTCGTGCAGGTTCATCATGTCCTGCTCGGCGGCGACGGCGCGCAGGGCGTCAACCAGCTTGCCCTCGATCAGTTCGCGCAGCTTGTCGGGATCAAAGGTTCGATCACCCAGGGTTCGGGCGGCCTGGGCCACGCCGTCGTCGCTCTCCTCAACCGAGACATAGAAATCCACGGTGGCATCCACACGCAGACTGTCACGGGTAATCAGGGCGTCTTCGCCATTGCGCCGCACGGTCAGCTGAACCGTGGACAGATTGACTTCCCGGACCTCATGAAAGACCGGCAGCCGCAGGCAGCCACCGTCGATGATGACTTTCCTGCCACCCATGCCGGTACGCACCAGGGCGATGCCGCGCGGCACCTTCTTGTACAAAGCGGCATAGATCAGGCCAATCGCCACCAGGGCGGAAACCACGATGCCGGGTATGGTCATCAAAGCGGATGCGTTCATTCTCCCTCCAGATTTTCAGTCATGCTCAATGATTTGAATCGTGCCGCCGGGCCACAAAGACCGAACGGCTCTCCCTCTCGATAATGCGCACCGTTGCTCCCGACTCGATGGTCTCACCGCGTTCGGCACGCACCCGTATCCAGTGTCGCAGCCCTTTCGGTCCAACAACCTCGGCTTCGGCCGTGCGCTCGCCGGTTGCCGTACCCAGCGTGATCCGGCCGGTACGACCCACCAGTTCATCGCGATGGATACCTGAACTCTCGACACTCGGAATCAGCCAGGCCAGCTTGCGTGACAGCCAGCCGGCCAGCGGCAGACTGATGCCCAATGCAATGAGCACGGCCAGCGCCGGCCACAACGTCGAGCCCAGCCAGCCCAAAGCAAAAGCCTGGATCAAAATCCCGGCGATCGAGAACACCGACAGGATGACGATCAGAACAACAAGGAACGGCGCATGCCCGAACCCCAGCCACGACAGCATGCCGGCGTCGGCGTCGGCATCGATATCCACATCGGGCAACACATCGTCGATCGCACTCGAAAGCGCCAGACCGAAAACTGCCGAAATGACTTCCAGCAGCGCGATCAATGCAACGATGAGCGCCCCTATGACAAAGGGGCGGAATGCGGGGTCAAGCAACTCCCCAAAAGCGATTTCCGGCACCAGACGCAGTCCCCGTCAGTTGTTATTCTTCGGCTGACCGAGCTCAATAATAAGGCCTTGGCAGGTTTTGATCAAAGTTGCGATGGTTTTGGCAGGTGCCGAGTCACTCGGCACTGGTGGCAGCGGCACTCTCAATGGTCTTCTGCCAATCCGGCAGACCATCGTCATCGACCAGTCGCTCGGCCAGCGGCGCGAGGTAGGGATGGGCCTGCAGCAGGGCGTGGAAGATGACGTTCTGCTCGATGACGCCGAACAGGACTTCAGCGCCCGGACCGGTGGCATAGACCGGCACGTCCTCGCCGGAATGGGTGGCCGAACGCAGCCCGATGGCCGCTTCCTGCTGGAAGTCAGGACTGGTCGGATCAACGCCGACATAGTCCATTCGTTCACCGCCTCGGTAGCCTGGACCGTCAAAGTAGCGCAGAGTGGTCATCGGACGGCCATCCTTGTCGAGCTGCAGCTCACCGGGGTTGCCCTCGGCGTCCGGGCGGCGCACCAGACCGGCAATCGGATTGCCCCGGGCCGGATATCCGGCAAAGACCATGGCATGCCCGTGATCGGCGGTGACCACGATCAGGGTTTCTTCCGGGTCCGTCATTTCGTGCGCCGCCTTGACGGCGCGGGCGAACTCGATGGTTTCGGTCAGCGCGCGGTAGGCATTGTTGCCGTGATGGGCGTGATCGATTCGGCCACCTTCGACCATCAGAAAGTAACCCTCGTCGCCACGATCGGCCAGCAGGGCAATGGACTCGCGTGTCATCTCCGTCAGCGAGGGCTCACCGGCCTCGTCGTTGGCGCGATCATGCTCGTATTGCATGTGGGACGGCTCGAACAGTCCAAGCAGCGGAAAGTCCGCCTGTTCGACAGCGTCACGAAACTGCTCGAGGTTCCAGACGTAACGCCCCCCGGAATTCCGCTCCTGCCACTCCTCGATCAGGTTGCGACCATCGACACGCAATCCCCTTGCATCCGGATACTCCGGGTCGGTGCTGTCCTCAGGCAGGAACTCGCGCCGCCCGCCGCCGAGTACGACGTCAATGCCCTCGCCAATGTCATATTCGATCAACTGGCGGGCGATGTCGTGGCAACCAGCCGCGCGCGCCGCTTCTGGCATGCCGGCATCGCTCTCCCAGCGCCGATTGGGTGTGCGGGCAAACAAAGCCGCCGGCGTTGCGTGGGTAATGCGGGTGTTGGTGACCACGCCGGTCGCCAGCCCGGCCAGCGAGGCAATATCCAGTATTGTCACCAATTCCCGCCCCTGCGCGGATTCGCAATCGTCGAAACGGGCATGCTGGTCCACCGACAGCGCACCGGCAAAGGTCTTCACGCCCGTAACCATGGCGGTCATCGTGCCGGCCGAGTCGGGGCTTTGCCGGTCGGTGTTGTAGGTCTTTGCAAAGGCCGTATGCGGAAAGTTTTCGAAATACAACAAGTTGGACTCGCCCGATTCGCCTCGTTTCTGACCTTCGAGGATCCGGGCCGCGGCCACCGTGGCGAAACTCATGCCGTCGCCGACGAAAAGGATGACGTTGCGCGCCACCGGCAGATCATCCCGCACCGAACGTCGTTCGGTGATCAGGGTCTGGCCGTCGCGGAACCAGCCGGCCGCGGTTTCCTCTGACGGCTCGGCAAAGACACACTGGGTTGCCACCAGGGCAAGCAGAACGGTTCTGATTTTCATGCTGGAGGATTGTGGTTCGAAGATATTAAACATCCATGACGACCGCTGCCCGTTACAGTGATTGAACAGGTCGGCGCCAAGGGGCTACACTCTAGTTCATATCAGAGGGAAAAACATGACGCTAAAGATCGGTATCGTCAAGGAAACTGCCAGCGGCGAGCGACGCGTCGCGCTGGATCCACCCACCGCGGCCAAGCTTGTTCAGGCCGGCCACCAGGTCATCGTCGAAACAGGCGCCGGCACCGAGTCCGGTCACCCCGACGAAGCCTGGACCGACTGTGAAATCGCCAGTGATGCTTCCGGTGTCGCCGGTCAATGCGATGTCCTGTTGTGCGTTCGTCGCCCGCCGGCCGCCACGCTGGAAGCGGCCGGCAAGGGCACGGTGGTCATCGGCCAGCTCGCGCCCTACCAGGATTTCGACGACCTCAAGTCGGCTGCCGGCAAGGGGTTGTCGCTGATCTCGATGGAACTGGTACCGCGCATCACCCGCGCCCAGGCCATGGACGTACTCTCCTCGCAGGCCACCATCGCCGGCTACAAGGCCGTCATCATCGCCGCCGATATCGCGCCGCGACTGTTCCCGATGCTGACCACAGCCGCCGGCACACTGCGGCCTGCCAAAGCCGTGGTCATCGGCGCCGGCGTGGCCGGGCTGCAGGCCATCGCCACGGCCAAGCGCCTGGGTGCGCAGGTCGAGGCCTACGATATCCGCGCCGCCGCACGCGAGCAGGTCGAGTCACTGGGTGCGAAGATGATCGATACCGGCGTTGATGCCGAAACCGAGGGCGGCTATGCCCGCGAGCTGACCGACGAGGAACGCGAGCAACAGGCCGATGCGCTCGCGCGTCACCTGGCCAAGGCCGATGTGGTCGTCTCCACCGCCGCCATCCCCGGCCGGCCGGCGCCGAAAATCATTACAAAGGCCATGGTCGACGACATGAGCCCGGGCAGTGTCATCGTGGACCTGGCCGCCGAAACCGGCGGCAACTGCGAGCTGACTCAACCCGGCGAAACCGTCAACCACAACGGTGTGCTCATCAACGGCCCGACCAACCTGCCCTCGAAAGCACCGCTGCACGCCTCGGAAATGTATGCCAAGAACGTGCACAACCTGCTCGCCCTGCTCATCGACGAGGAAGGCGGGCTGAAAGTTGACACCGAAGACGAAGTCATCTCCGGCTGCCTGCTCGCCCACGACGGCAAGGTGGTACACGAGAAGTTCGTTTGATTTACCACAGAGACACAGAGTGCACAGAGGAAGATCGCTTGAAAAACAGGTTTTTCTCTGTGAACTCTGTGCCTCCGTGGTGAACACTCACATTCAGGAGTAAGCCATGGAAGGCTGGATTGCGCTTTATATTTTCATGCTGGCAGCATTCACCGGGATCGAGGTGATTCGCCGGGTGCCGGCCATTCTGCACACGCCGCTGATGTCGGGATCGAACTTCATCCACGGTATCGTGGTCGTCGGCGGCATGGTCGTGCTGGGCATGGCCGACACCACCACAGAGATTGTCGTCGGCTTCATTGCCGTGTTTCTCGGTGCCGGCAACGCGGTCGGCGGCTACGTGGTCACCGAGCGCATGCTTGAGATGTTCAAGTCCTCCGACAAGAACAAGAAGGAATAAGCCATGATGCCTGGACTGGACTTCATCGTACCCGCGGCATATTTCGCTGCCGCGGTCCTCTTCATTTACGGCCTCAAGGGCATGAGCTCCCCGGTCACCGCGCGCGCCGGCATGATCTGGGCCGGCGTGGCCATGCTGCTGGCCATCGTCGTCACTTTCTTCCACCCCAAGGTCGAGGGCAACTACATACTGATGATCGTCGCCCTGGTTTCGGCCTCGGCAGTAGCCTGGTGGTGGGCACGTATCGTCGCCATGACCGACATGCCGCAGATGATCGCGCTCTACAACGGCATGGGCGGGGGCTCGGCGGCCGCAATTGCAGCAGTCGAATTGCTCAAGGTGTTCTCCGGTCAGGCCGCCATGGCACCGACAACGCTGCTGGTGGCTGCCTTCGGCGCCATCATCGGCTCGATTGCCTTTTCCGGCTCGCTGGTCGCGTTCGCCAAGCTGCAGGGCTGGATGCGCAAGACCTGGCGCTTCCCCGGTCAGCAACTGCTCAACCTGATCGTCTTTGCCGCCACCGTCGGCCTGGGCATCTGGATCTTCATCGACGGTCCGACCCCGATGCTGCTGATGGCCTTCTTCAGCCTCGCCCTGCTGGCCGGCATCCTGGTCACGGTACCCATCGGCGGTGCCGACATGCCCGTGGTCATTTCACTCTACAACGCCCTGACCGGCATCGCCGTCGGTTTCAAGGGCTACGTGCTCGAGATTCCGGCACTGATGATTGCCGGCATCGTCGTCGGGGCGGCCGGCACCGTGCTCACCCAGCTCATGGCCAAGGCCATGAACCGGCCACTGTCCAATGTACTGTTTTCCGGCTTCGGCAAGGCCGACGAGGACGCCGCCGGCGTTGCTGCCTCCGGAGAAATGAAGTCCATCGACGGCACCGACGCGGCCATCCAGATGGCCTATGCCGACAAGGTCATCATCGTGCCCGGCTACGGCATGGCCGTGGCCCAGGCCCAGCACAAGATCTGGGAACTGACCGAGCTGCTGACTGCACGCGGCGTCAAGGTCAGCTTCGCCATCCACCCCGTAGCCGGTCGCATGCCCGGTCACATGAACGTGCTGCTGGCCGAGGCCGGCGTGCCCTACGACATGATCTTCGACCTCGAGGACATCAATGCCCAGTTCCCGACCACCGACGTGGCCCTGGTCATCGGCGCCAACGACGTGGTCAACCCGGCTGCACGCAAGGACACCTCCAGCCCGATCTACGGCATGCCCATTCTCGACGTCGACAAGGCGAAGAACTGCATCGTCATCAAGCGCGGCCAGGGCACCGGCTTCTCCGGAATCGAGAACCTGCTGTTTTTCGAGGACAACACCCGCATGCTCTACGGCGACGCGCAGAAGGTCGCGCAGGGCCTGATTTCCGGGGTCAAGGCGTTGGGGTAGTGAAGGTGAAAGGTGAAAGGTAAAAGGCCAAAAGACGGGGAGGCAATGCGGAACTTTCAGGCCGCCCTGTAACCAACCCTTGCGCCTTGCGCCTTGCGCCTTGCGCCTTGCGCCTTGCGCCTTGCGCCTTGCGCCTTGCGCCTTGCGCCTTGCGCCTTGCGCCTTGCGCCTTGCGCCTTGCGCCTTGCGCCTTGCGCC
>SKXY01000074.1 GCA_007128175.1 Wenzhouxiangella sp.
CGGGCAACGGATGGTCAAGCAGCGCATTCACTGCCACCACGGCGGCGCTGGCCGAGGCGGCCGAACCGCCGAGCCCCGAGCCCAGGGGGATGCCTTTCTTTATGTGCAGGGTGATGCCGAAGTCCGCGTCAATAGCCTCCAGCAGAGACAGTACGGCCCGCCCGGCGGTGTTGGAATCGGCCGCCAGCGGCAGGTCGGTGACGGTGCCGGTAATGGCTTCGATGGTCACACCCGCCTGGTCGCTGCGTCGGGCAGTGACGAGGTCGCCCGGGCCTTCGATGACATGACCGAGCAGGTCGTAGCCGACGGCGACGTTGCCGACCGAGGCCGGGGCGAAAGCGGTGGCCTGCTCGATTGCCGTCACTACAATTTAGCTCCCAGGTGGGCGGCCACGCGCAGCAGGTCGGCGAACACGCCGGCGGCGGTTACCTCCGGCCCGGCGCCGGGGCCCTGAACGATGAGCGGATTGTCGCGGTAGCGCTCGGTGGTAAAGGCGACGACATTGTCGGTCAGCGCCAGGTGGGCAAACGGGTGATCGCCGGGCAGGGATTCCAGGCGCACGGCGGCGTGGCCTTTATCGTCGAGCGAGGCGACATAGCGCAGCACCCGGCCGGCGGCGCCGGCCTCGCCGATGCGGCCGGCCATACGCTCATCGTATTCGGGCAGTGCCTCCATGAAGGCATCCACCGGCTTGCCGGCCAGTTCCTCGGGGCACAGGCTTTCGACCTCGATGTCATCGAGCCCGATCGCCAGGCCCATCTCGCGGGCAAGGATGACCAGCTTGCGCGCCACGTCGGTGCCGGAGAGATCGTCGCGCGGATCCGGCTCGGTGAAGCCGGCCGAGCGTGCCTCGGCCACCAGCGCACCGAAGGACATGCCGGGCTGGTAGCTGTTGAACAGCCAGGCCAGGGTGCCGGAGAAGATGCCGTCGATGCGCAGTATGCGATCGCCGGTGTCGATCAGGTCGCGCAGGGTCTGTATGACCGGCAGGCCGGCGCCGACGGTAGCCTCGTAGCGCCAGCGCGCGCCGCCGCTGCCGGCCAGCCCGCGAATGTCGCGGTAGCGTTCCAGTTCGCCGCTGCCGGCATGCTTGTTGGGGGTGATGACATGAATGCCGCGCTCGAGCCAGCCGGCGTAATGGTCGGCCACGGCATCGCTGGCGGTGCAGTCGATTATGACCGCATGCGGCATGTGGCCGTCGTCGACATGATTGGTCAGGCGATCGAAATCCAGAGCTTCGTCCTCCGCCCCGAGCGGGGTGTGATCGCCGATATGCGCGTCGGTGCCGGAAAGGCGCATGAACCTTGATGATGCGATGGCGCTCAGGCGCAGGTCGAGATGTCCCTGCTCGAACAGTCGTCGGCGGGTGTGTTCGATCTGTGACAGCAGGGCGCGTCCGACCTGGCCGGGGCCGATCAGGCCGATCGACAGCGTTTGCTCCGAGAGGTAGAAACCGGCGTGGATGGCCTTGAGCGCACGCTCGGCATCGGCTTCGTCGACCGCAACCGAGATGTTGCGCTCGGATGCCCCCTGGGCGATGGCGCGCACGTTGACGCCTGCCCGGGCCAGCGAGGCGAACAGGCGTGCGGCCCCGCCCGGCGTGCCCGCCATGCCTTCGCCGACGATGGCGAGCACGCGAATGTCGGGCAGACTGAAGATGCGCTGGATTAGGCCGTGGCGCATCTCGCGCTCGAAGGATTCCTCGAGCAGTTTGCAGGTGCGTTCGGCGTCGCTGCCGGGCACGACCAGGCAGATGGAGTGTTCCGACGAGCCCTGCGAGATCATGGTGACGGAGACGTCGGCACGATGCAGCGCGGAGAACACCCGCTCGGCGGTGCCAGGCACGCCGATCATGCCCGCACCCTCGATGGTCACCAGCGCCATGTCGCGCACGCCGGAGATGCCCTTGACCGGCGGTTCGGGGTGGCCGGTTGAGTCGATGCGCGTACCTCCGCAATCGGAATTGAAGGTGTTGCGCACAAACACCGGGATATTGGCCTCCAGCGCCGGGCTGAGTGCCTGCGGATGGATCACGCGGGCACCGAAATAGGCCAGTTCGAAGGCTTCGCGATACGACAGGTGATCGAGCAGTTGTGCCTGCGGAACCTGATTGGGGTCGGCCGAGAGCAGTCCGTCGACGTTGGTCCAGATGTGGATCTCTTCGGCCTCGAACAGGCGACCGAAGATGGTGCCGGAGTAGTCCGAGCCGTTGCGCCCGAGTGTCGAGACGCGGCCGTCGTCGCGGCGGCAGACGAAGCCGGTGATGACGTAGCGTGATGCAGGGTGGCGGGCGCGCAGGTCGGCGAGCAGGTCGCCGCTGATCTGCCAGTCAACCGCCGTCATCAGCGCGGTCGGGCGGGTCCGCAATACTTCGCGGGCATCGACGAAGACGGCCTCCTCACCGAGCTGGTGAAAGTGGGCCGACAGCAACCGCGCCGACATGACTTCGCCCAGGCCCGAGATCAGTTCCACCGCCTCGACCGGTGCCGTACCCATCAACTCCAGGCTGGCCAGGAGCTGGCGCAATTCCCGGAAGTCTTGCTCGAGTTGCGAACGAACGGTCGCGAGGATGGAGTCGTCATCGAGCAGGTTTGCGGCGGCATCGAGATGACGCTGCTCGAGTCGTGTCAGTTGCTCCTGCCACCCGGTCTGCGCCGCGGCGGCCTCTCCGGTGATCGACAGCAATTCATTGGTGACACCGGACATGGCCGAGACCACGATGGCCTGGGCCGGGTCGTCGCGCGCAACCAGCAGTGCGGCAACGTGGTGAATGCAGCCGGCATCGGCCAGGCTGGTGCCGCCGAACTTGTGCGTGATCCATCGCATGGCGCGTCGCAACGTCTTCTTGAGGTGCCGAAGCTCAGTTTAGCGTTATCTCAAGCACCTGTGCGCGTCAATCAACCGCGTCCGAAGACCTCGCGAAGCAACTGCGTGGTTCGTGCGATCGGATCCTCGCGGATCCGCTTCTCCTCCTCGGCCAGCAGCACGAACAGGCCGTCAAGCGCGCGTCCAGTCACGTAGTCGTCGAGATCGACGGTAATCGGGTCGACCAGCGGTAGCTGGTTATAGCGCCTTGCCAGTTCCCCGTAGAGTTCGGTGGCCCTCACCTGGCTGAGATGATGGGTGACGATGGGCTGGTAGCGTCGCTTCAGCACGCTTTCGGATTGACGACGCAGGTAGCTGGTGGCGGCATCGTCGGGACCGTTGAGCACGGCATAAACATCGGCCGGGCGCATGCCGGTGATCACGTTGCGAAATACCGCCACCGCCTCGCCGGCTGCGGCTTCGGCCGCCCGGTTCATCGCCACCTCCAGTTCATCCACCTCGCGGCCCAGGCCGAGCATGCGCAGGCGGGCTGTGGTGCGCTGGACTTCCGGGGGCATGGCGATGCGGATCATGGCGTTGCCGAGGTAGCCGTCAACCTGGCCGGCGCGGTCGCTGGCCCGCTCGCTGCCCACGATCAGCGCCTCGCGCAGGGCGGCGGCAACCCGGGCCTCGTCGCTGCCGTTGCCGCGCAAATCACCGGGGAGTTCCTCGAGCAGGGCACAGCCGCTTGTGAACAGGATTAGGAAAAGAATGAAGCCTGGTGCAGCCTTCGAGTGTTGAAGCATGTTGTCTTCCATTGGGAGCGAAATGAGAGTTTATCGAATGCTCAGGAGACCCAGATGATGGCCAGGGCCAGCATGCCGAGCGCGGCGATGACGGCGGCGCCGGCCGGCTTCCAGCCGATCGCTTTCAGTTCGGCTGGTCTCACGCCCATGGCGAGTGCGGCCATGGCCATGGCAAAGGCGAACAGGCTGAAGTGCCCGGCCAGTTCGATTGCGCGTTGCCACATGACATGATCGTTGCCCCACCAGGCATCGCCGGCACTGCGCAGGCCCGAGAGGGTGATAAAAGCGACGATGAACAGCGGCACGGCGACCCGGGCCTGGCCGTCGCTTTCGTGGCGATGGGCCAGCCAGACCACGGTCGGAATCAATACCAGCATGCCAGCGTTTCGGATCAACTTGGCCACGGTGGCGGCCACCAGGGTGCCTTCCTCGCCCGAAATCTGTTCGTGAAGTACTGCCGCAGCGGTGACCTGGGCGGTATCGTGCACGGCCACGCCGAGGACCAGGCCGATGGTATGTGGATCATCGATAAAGCGATGGAGCAGGGTGGGGTAGAGCACCGTGGCTACCAGTCCGATCAGCGCGATGCAGGCGATGGCATAGCCGATCTCCTCGCCGCGGGCACGCAATCCGGGGGCGGCTGCGGCTATGGCCGAAGCCCCGCAGATCGACGTGCCGACGGCGAGCAGAGTCGCCAGGCGTCGTTCAGTACCCATTGCTCGCGCTAATCCGAAGGCCAGAACCAGACCGAAGAGCACGGCCACGATGACTAGTGGCAAGGCCTCCAGTCCTATCCGACCGAGCTCTACCAGGCTTAACCGCAACCCGATCAGCGCCACGGCCACCTTGAGGATCGGGCCGCGTGCCAGTGCCAGCCCGGTTGCCCAATCTGATCGCTGTAATGCAAGCGGCGACAAGGCCAGGCTGGCGAGGATGGCGACGAGCATCGTGCTGAAAGGCCAGTCGCCGACCGGCGGGGGCAGTCGTCCCAGCCCCAGGACGACAAGCCATGCACCTGCGGCAATGCCCGCGGCTACCACGAGGCCGGGCAGGGCGGCGCGAACGAGGCCGGGATCGTCAGGCTGGGGCATCGCGAATGGATCGATTGAAACGGTTTGTCACCATACGTCAATATCGGCATGGCAGGGTAGACTTTGATGGGTATGTCGTTTGGTCGTTTTGTCGTTTCGTCTGGTCACCTGGTCGCAATGACGAAAAGACAATAAGCCAAACGACAAAACGACAAAACGACAA
>SKXY01000012.1 GCA_007128175.1 Wenzhouxiangella sp.
CCTTCTGGGTCATCAACCTGGTCATGGCGCTGACCCCGATCCGGACCTGGACCTATTTCTGGGTCAGCCAGCTCGGCATGCTGCCGGCCACCATCGTCTACGTCAACGCCGGCACCCAGCTGGCCCGCGTCGACTCGGTCGGAGACGTGCTCTCCCCGCAACTGATCGGCGCTTTCGCCCTGCTCGGCCTGCTGCCGTTGCTGCTGCGCTGGACACTGCGATTCCTGGAGCGCCGACGCGTCTACCGGGGATTTCGCAAGCCGAAGCGCTTCGACTACAACCTGGTGGTGATTGGTGCCGGTGCCGCCGGACTGGTTTCGTCCTATATCGGCGCGACGGTCAAGGCGCGGGTCGCATTGATCGAGAAGAACAGGATGGGCGGGGACTGCCTCAATACCGGCTGCGTGCCCTCAAAGACCCTGATCCAGACCGCGCGCGTCATGGCCGATGCCCGCGACAGCCGGCGCTACGGCATCCGACGCATGGACGTCGAGTTCGATTTCCGGGAGGTCATGGACAACGTGCGCCGGTCCGTTACCCGCATCGAACCACACGACTCGGTCGAACGCTACCAGTCCATGGGCGTGGACGTGATCCAGGACGAGGCCCGGCTGGTCTCGCCGTGGGAGGTCGAGGTCGGTGATCGCCGCATCAGCGCCCGCGCCATCGTACTGGCCACCGGTGCCGAGCCTTTCGTTCCTGCCATCGACGGCCTGGACCAGGTCGATTACCGAACCAGCGACACGCTGTGGGATCTCGAAGAATTACCCGAACGGCTGCTGATCATGGGCGGCGGTCCGATCGGCTGTGAACTGGCACAAGCCTTTGCCCGTCTGGGCTCGAAGGTCACGCTGGTCGAACAGGCCGAGCGCCTGCTGCCACGCGAAGACCGCGAGGCCGGTGGGCTGGTCGAAGAACACCTGATCGCCGAAGGCGTCAACATCGCCACCGGCACACGTGCAAGCCGGGCGGAACGCGACGGCAACGGCGGTCGCCTGGTCTGCGCCACCGAAAGCGGCGAACGCGTGTTCGACTTCGACCGCCTGCTGGTGGCCGTCGGCCGCAAGCCGCGCACGACCGGTTACGGCCTGGAAACCCTCGGGGTGCAACTGACCGAAACCGGCAGCATCGATGCCGACGGTTTCCAGCGTACCAGCTTCCCAAACATCTACGTCTGCGGCGACGCCGCCGGCCCCTACCAGTTTACCCATGTCGCCGCCCACCAGGCCTGGTCGGCGGCTGTCAACGCGCTGATCAGCCCCTGGTGGTCGTTTCGCACCGACTACCGGGTGATCCCGATGGTCACCTTCACCGACCCGGAGGTCGCGCGCGTCGGGCTCAATGAAAAGGAAGCCCGCGACAGCGGAGTCGCCTACGAGCTCACGACCTACGAACTGGCGGAGCTCGACCGCGCCATTGCCGACGGCGCCAACTACGGCCAGGTCCGCATCCTGACCGAGCCCGGCAAGGACCGTATCCTCGGCGCCACCATCATCGCCCGACATGCCGGCGAGATGCTGCCCGAACTGGTGCTGGCCATGAAACACAACCTCGGCCTCAACAAGCTGCTCGGCACCGTCCACGCCTACCCGACCTGGAACGAGGCCAACAAGTTTGCCGCCGGCGAATGGAAAAAGGCGAACAAGCCGGAGCGAATCCTGCGCTGGGCCGAACGCTACTTCCGACGGTCCCGCGGGGGCTGAAAAGGGGTACACTGGTGACGTTGGCTCCGCTCGAACCCGCCCGGACCGGAAACTGCCGGGCGGGCATTCGATTGTCCCCAGATTGCTGAAAAACCGTATCAGTACCATGACTCAAAGACCGAAGATCGTGATCAGTTCCAGGGACCTGGAACGGCTGGAGAACCTTCTCGAAGACATGCCGGCGAACGCGTTTTCCGGCATGGCCGAACTGGAAGCCGAGCTGGTGCGCGCCCAGGTGGTGGAGCCCGACGAGATTCCCGGTGACATCGTCACCATGAACTCGACGGTACGATTTTCCATCGACGGCAGCGATGACATCCTGACCAGGACACTGGTCTACCCGAAGTCGCTCGACGAAAGCGGTGAAAAAGTCTCGGTCATGGCGCCCGTCGGCAGCGCCTTGCTGGGTATGCCGGAAGGTGGCGAAATCGAATGGCCACGTCCCGGCGGCGGGACCATGCAGATCAAGGTGCACCAGGTTGTCGAACAGCCCGAACGAGCCGGTGAGTTTCACCGCTGACCGATCGGCATGACGGCCGATTCCACGATCGGCCTTAGCGCCGTCATTCCGCTGGGACCTGGAGACCGGGCCGACGAGCTGGCACGCAGCCTGAAACTTCATCCCCGTATCGGTGAGGTCATTGTCTCTGCCGCCATGCCGGCATCCGGCACCCTGGAGATCTGCGATCGCTGGATCCATGGATCGGCCGGCCGCGGTGTGCAACTCAACCGGGGGGCGGCGCTTGCGCGCCACTCCTGGCTGTGGTTCGTTCACGCCGACAGCCTGTTGACCAGCGCGACCGTGCACGCGGCTGCGGAGTTTGCCGCCGCGGGCAACGCCGTGATTGGCTACTGCCGGCTTCGCTTCAGCAATGACGGCCCCCGACTCGCCCGCCTGAATGCCCTCGGCGCCAATCTGCGTTCGTGGCTGCTCAGACAACCCTATGGCGACCAGGGGTTGTGCATGCCGGTCGAAGTATTCGACAGCCTGGGTGGTTTTCGCGAGGACTTGCCACGTGGCGAGGACCTGGATTTCGTTGTTCGCGCACTGGCGGCCGACATTCCCATCCGCCCGGTCGGCGCCACCATTACCACCAGTGCCCGCCGCTACCGGGAACAGGGCTGGTTGAGGACCACCTTGCGCCACCAGGTCACCGCCGCCCGCCTGATCCGGAACGCACGACGATCCATCCGGTCCGATCATCCATGACCGCCATCGCTATCTTCGTCAAGACGCCCGGCCTGTCGCCGGTCAAGACCCGGCTGGCTGCCAGTATCGGCGAGGAAGACGCGATCGAAATCTATCAGCAGTGCGCCGCCGCGGTGCTGTCGGCAGCCCGCGTAGCCGATATCGGACCGGTCTATCTGGCACTGGCCGAATCAGCCAGCGTAGCCGTCGACTACTGGCAGGAAGCCGAAAGAACCATCCAGCAAGGCAGCGGAAACCTTGGGCAGCGCATGGCGCACGTGATGTCGATACTTGTCGACCGTCATGGCAGCGGTCTGCTTCTGGGTGCCGATGCACCGCAACTGGATAGTGCACAACTCCAGCGCGCTGCACGATGGCTCGAAAGCGAACGCCCGCGTTGCGCGATCGGCCCGGCCCGTGACGGTGGTTTCTGGACCGTCGGCAGCAACCACAAGGTACCGCTGGAGCGATGGACACGCGTTGCCTACAGCCGTCCTGATACGCTTGAGCAGTTCGTCCAATCCCTGGGTAACGAAACAGAATGGCTGCAACTTCGAACGCTGACCGATCTCGACACAGTCACCGACCTGGCACCACTGAGCAAAGAGCTGCAACGACTCCGGCATCCACTCCCAACCCAGCAAAGCATCCTGAAAGCCATATTGCACTTCAAGGACAAATCATCGTCCCCTGAGACCTGAAACCTGAAACCCCGTGCTCGAATCCGAACCCATCATCCGCCTTACCGCCTTCTTCGGCGTCCTGCTCGTCCTGCTGGCAGTGCAGCGCGCCTGGCCGGCACGAGGGGACTCGTGCTGGTCGAAGCGCCAGGCGATCAATCTTTCGCTGGTGGCATTCAACACGCTCTGCCTGAGGTTCCTGTTCCCGGTGCTGGCGGTGGCCTTCGCCGTCGTCATGTACGAGCGCCAGGCCGGCCTGTTCGGATGGCTCGACTGGCCCTTGTGGCTGGCCATTCCGCTCGCAGTGCTGATCTTCGACCTGGCGATCTACTGGCAACATCGCCTGATGCACATGATTCCGCTGCTGTGGCGAATGCACCGGGTCCATCATTGCGACACCGGCTTCGACGTCACCACTGGCGTGCGCTTTCACCCGCTCGAGATCATGCTGTCGATGGCCATCAAGCTGGGCCTGATCTGGGTACTGGCGCCGCATCCGGTGGCAGTCCTGATCTTTGAAGTGATGCTCTCGGCCGGTGCTTTGTTCACGCATGCCGACTTCGCGCTTCCAAAGCGCCTGGACCGTGCCCTGCGCCGGGTATTCGTCACCCCGTCCATGCACCGCATTCACCATTCCACATGGCAACCCGAAACCGACAGCAACTACGGCTTTCACCTGTCCATATGGGACCGGCTGTTCGGCAGCTATACCACCGAACCGCGCGAAGATGAGCGAAACATGCCGATTGGCCTGGAAAACTTCCGCGAGGACACCGACCAGCGACTTTTGTCACTGCTGCTCAATCCGTTCAAGTCACAATCGAGGAGTGATCGCAAGAATGCGTGACACCTGGCCGCTGCTGGTCAAGACCGAGTTCCCCGCCATCGCGCGCGACCGCCTGGACACCCTGCAGCTCAACCTGGGCTACCTGTGCAACCTCAGTTGCGTCCATTGCCATGTCGGCGCCGGACCGAATCGCAAGGAACTGATGGATCGCGCCACGATGGAGCAAGCGCTGGCAGTCTGCCGCCAGTTCGGCATCAAGACGCTGGACCTGACCGGCGGATCACCGGAAATGAACCCGGAGTTTCGCTGGCTGGTGCGTGAGGCGAAAGCGCAGGGCATTCACGTCATGGACCGGCTCAACCCGACCATCATGGAAGAACCCGGCTATGAGTGGGTCGGAGATTTTCTCGCCGGGCACCAGGTGGAAGCCGTTGCCTCCCTGCCCTGCTACTCGAAAGACAACGTCGATGCCCAGCGCGGCAACGGTGTGTTCGAGGCCTCCATAAGTGCGCTGCAGAAACTCAACGCACTGGGCTATGGTGACCCGGCAACCGGACTGGAACTCAACCTGGTCTACAACCCGCTGGGCCCTGCTCTGCCGCCTGAACAAAAAGTGCTGGAAGCCGACTACAAGCAACTGTTAAGCGATGAGTTCGGCATCTGCTTTAATCAGTTGTTCACCATTACCAATATGCCGATCAAACGCTTCGGTGCGATCCTGATGGCCAGGGGGCAGTTCAAGGAATACATGGCGCTGCTGAAGAACGCCTACCACCAGGAGAACCTCAAGGGAGTGATGTGCCGCAGCCTGATCAGCGTCGATTACCGCGGGTACCTGTACGACTGCGACTTCAATCAGATGCTCGGGTTGCCACTGGGGGGTTGTGAGGCAAACACCCACTTGAGCTCACTGCTGGAAACGGGGAAGCTGCCGCGCAGGATCGGCATTGCCGATCACTGCTACGGCTGCACCGCCGGACAGGGTTCAAGCTGTGGCGGTGCATTGAACTGAAAGAAGACCGAAAGACCGATCAGTCGATTTCCTCTTCGAGCTCCTCCAGCGCCTCTTCGGCATCGTCGCCGAGATCCTCGAACGCATCCTGGGCCTCTTCGACCGCATCGTCGATTTCCTGGCCGGCTTCTTCGGCCGGACCGGGGTCCTGGCAACCGGCAAGCAACAGGCTGCCGGCAAACAGGGCACCGAGCAGAATGGACAAGTGGTTATTCGTTGTCTTCATCTTCAAAACTCTCCATGATTTCATTGAACTTGGCAGCAATGGTCTCGCGACTGTCACCGTACTTCTGTTGTACTCGGGCCATCAGCTTCTCGACATTGCCTTCCGCCTGACGGACCTCGTCGTCGGTCAACTCGCCCCATTGCTTCTTGATTCGGGCGGTGAACTCGTCCCAACGCCCCTGAACCTGATCCTTGTTCATCGCGGCCTCCTTCCATGCGGTGTGTGCCAAAAGGATCAGTGTACATGTCCAGGAAAACATTCATCCTTAACACAGGTTAAAGACCGCTGCCGCCACCTGGCGGTATCGTCATCGCTCCTGCACACAAACAATTCACAGGAGTACAGTTCATGTTGTCATGGGCGTTAGCTTTTCTAATCATTGCCATCATTGCCGGGGCACTCGGCCTGTCGGGCATTGCGGGCGCTGCAACGAACATTGCCTGGATTCTGTTCGTGGTCGGTCTGATTCTGGCTGTCATCTTCCTGCTGACCGGGCGCCGACCACCGGTCTGATCACGCAGGAATGTCCTGCCGGTCCGGCGGCGAATTGTCGCCGGACCAATTGATCAGTGGCTGCAGGTAGGCACGATTGAAACCGCAAAAGTGGATCAGTCCGTCAAGGTCCAGAATCTCGACCCGCCCCCCTGACACACACATCAACCGATCTTCCCTCAATTGCGACAGGGTCCGACTGACGTGCACCGACGACAGACCAAGTGCGTCTCCAATCAGCTCCTGGCGAAGCGGAAACTCGAAGATCAGGTCCGTTGTCCCCAATCGCGACTTGATCTCGAGCACAAAGTGCGCAAGCCGCTCGGCAGCGGGACGACGCCCGACACTGATAATGCGCTCAGTCAGCATCGACTGCTCGCGCGTTTGCAGAAGGAAAAGCAGTTCCGCCAGTCTTGCCGACTGCTTGAACAGGGTAACCAGAGACGCACGAGGGAATGGGCAGGCCTCGATCTCGGTCAACGCTACCAGGGCCGACTGAGTGCGATCAAAGCCGAGTTCGCGCAGCCCCATGATCTGGCCTGGCAGGAACACCTCGAGCACCTGGCGCTCACCACCCGGCAACAGGCACATGGAACACGCCCAGCCTCGCATCAGTGTATGGAATTCGCGTACCGGTGCACCCGTTTCCCAGAGTGTCTTGCCTTCTGCGTGACTGCGCGGATCGCGCTCCAGCGCCTCGAGCAGCCCTACTTCGTCCGTACTCAGATCGACGATACGATCGAACTGGCTGATGATGCAGCTATCCGTGTCCACCGAATGACCCCGATATCCGAAAGCCCGATCATAAAACCAAATCACGATGATAACCATTGCCCATCGCTGTCGTTTTCAACCGGTCAGAAGGGCAAGCCGTATCATCACCACCACACTCGCAACATCAACCGCCGTGAAAATGAACTTCCTTGACAGACGCTCGCCCCCAACCGTAACCGACCCCGCAATCGTGCTCACCGCCGCGCTGGCGGTGTGTTTCACGTTCATCGCATGGTGGACGGGAACGGAGGCCGGCTCCGCCTTGGACCGGCACCTGCTGCTCGCCCTGCAAAGCGTCGGCGACACCACCTCGCCGCGGGGTCCCGCATGGCTGAATGAGGCCGGCCGCGACCTGACCGCATTGGGCAGCATCAGCGTCCTGACACTATCCACCGCACTGGTGACCGGCTGGTTGCTGCTGACACGGCAACTGTCATTAGCGCTGGGCATGCTGATCGTCATCGCCGGCGGCATCGCCGCCAGTTTCATGCTCAAGTGGGGTTTCAGTCAGCCGCGCCCCGACCTGGTCAGTGAAGCGACTCAGGTCTTCACCAGCAGTTTTCCAAGCAGTCACGCCATGTCGTCACTGGTCACTTTCGTTGCCCTGGCCGCCGTGCTCGGACGGCAGGGCACGCTGGCCGCGGCACGGCGTTACATGATCGCCGCCGCCCTCATCCTGAGCCTTGTTTCCGGATTCAGCCGTGTTTACCTGGGCGTCCACTGGCCCAGCGACGTCATTGGCGGCTGGATGGCGGGCGCAGTCTGGCTGCTCGTCGCCGACCTCGGACGGCGTCTCCTGCTTACACAAATGGATCGGGCGAAAAACTGATGAGGCTGGTCTTTCTGGCCGGCAGCATTTCGGTCATTTCTCTGGCCCGCATCGGCTACGTTGCCAAGGGACTGGTCTTTCTGGCCATTGGCCTGCTGTCATTGCTGGCCCTTTTCGGCTTTGCCGAAGGCCGGGTTACCGGCAGCGGCGGCGCCATACATGTCCTGGGCAGGCAGGCACCGGGACGAGTCGGCTTCGGCCTTCTGGTCGGAGGACTCGCCGCCCACATTTTCTGGCGGGTTTACCAGGCGCTGGTCGACCCCGACGGCAAGGGCCGTTCGCCGCTGGCCCTGATCAAGCGGACAGGCTTTCTCATCAGTGCCGGGTTCTATACCTCCATGATGCTGGTTGCGCTGGGTGCGCTGACCGGAATGGCGGGAAGCGGCAGCGGATGGAGGAACGCAGGGGAAAACATGGTGGGCCATTCGGCCGGACGTGTCCTTCTCGGGGTGATCGGGGTGGGGCTGATCGCCACTGCCGGCTACCAGCTCTACCGGGCCTGGTCGCAACCCTACCGCAAGCGTTGGACCACCGCCATGGGCATCGGATATCTGCATCTTCCCGCGGCCTGGCTGTCGGCATACGGCATCGCCATTCGCGGAGGTCTGTTCTTCCTGCTGGGATGGCAGTTGATGCGGGCGGGCTGGTTCGCCTCCAGCGACGAGATCATCGATGTCGCCACCGCACTATGGCTGATCAGCCGGGAGAGCTGGGGCGATCTCGGCCTTGGTGTCATCGCCACCGGCCTGATCTGCTACGGTGTATATTGCCTGTTCAATGCCGCCTTCCGGACAATCGACCCCGTGCCGCGCAACCAGGATTCTAGCCGATGAGCCTGTCGACGCTGATGATCTGCAACCCCGGCAGCCGCTCCGGCAATGCCCGGCTCGAAGATCTCCGTGAACGTCTTGCCGCATTGGGAGAAATCGAATTCAGACAACCGAAAAAGCCGACCCAGGTGCCCGATCTGATTCGGGAATACGGCCCGCAAGCAGAACGGATCGTGCTGGGTGGTGGCGACGGCACCATCAACCTGGCGCTGGATGCCCTGATAGAAGTCGATCGCCCGCTCGGCATCCTGCCTTTGGGTACCGCCAACGACCTGGCCCGCTCGCTCAATCTCCCGGATGATCTCGAGCGGGCAATGGACGTGATCGTACTCGGCCACATCCGGCACATCGACGTGGCAAGGGCCAACGACGTCAGCTTCGTCAACGCAATCGGCATGGGCCTGGGGCCGCGCATGACCCGCGAGATGGACAGCGAGGAAAAGTCGAGATTCGGGGTGCTCGCCTACCTGCTGGGCATAATGCGGGCACTGCGCGGGCATCAGCACTTCCAGGCAAGGATTGATTTCGACGGCAAGACAAGAGAATACGACTGCATGCAGGTCACAGTGGCCAACGGTATCCACTACGGCGGCGGCATGACCATCGCCGACGATGCCAAGATAGATGACGGCAAGCTCGACGTGCTGGTGGTACGCCACCAGGGCTACCTGCGCCTGCTCGCCAGTTCCCTGCGATTACGCACCGGTGACATGCGTGCCGCCGATACCGTGCATCACTTTCGCGGGCGCGAGGTATCGATCACGACCCGACCCGGTCAGGACGTGACCGCCGACGGGGAATTCCTGTCCGAGACCCCGGTAGAATGTAGCGTCAACTCCAAATGCCTTCAGGTCTTCACCCCGGAGTAGCAGGCCCATGTCACTGATCACCTCGACCGAAGACGCTGCCTTGCTCGATGCTGGTCGCCTGGCTATCGAGCTGGCTCAACGTTACCGTTACAGCACCGAGCACCTGGTCGAGCCCGAAGCAACGTGCCGGTTATTGCGGCAACGCAGCGAGGAATTGAATGCGCTCACCGATCGCCTTGGAGCATTCATTCGCCGCAGCGGGCTGCTGCCACGCGAACCGGACCTGGAAATGAGCGAACTGCGAACACTGGCCGACCAGTTCAACTCTTGGCTGGACGATGAGGCCTGCAGCAGGCTGCTCGAGCGCTTCGCCGAGGGAGAGCGCAATTTGCTGGATACGCTGACAACAGCCCGAGACGGCTCGGACCCCGAGCGCAACCGGGCAATAGAGCAGGCCCGAAAGGACACGCAGGACTTCCTCTCCAAGCTCGATTGACGCTGTTCCCGGGCTCCAGTAGAGTTTCCGGCGCAGCCCGGACGCTGCAGCCTTGCCTTCTACAACGAGAAAAATCATGAACCAGACTGCCGATCGCCTCGAGCCTTTACCACCTCCTCCACCCCTGTACCGCTGGGCGGTGCTGATTCTGATCAGCCTGGCGATGTTCGGCAATTACTACGTCTACGACTCGCTCGGACCGGTCATCGACCTGATGCGCGAGCAGCTGGACTTCTCCTACAGCCAGGTCGGGCAACTGGTCTCGATCTACAACATCGCCGCGCTGATCGTGTTGCTCGCCGGGGGCTACGTGATCGACCGTTTCGGCTCCAAGGTCGCGATCACCGTGTTTGGGCTGGTGTGCGTACTCGGTGCCGCAATGATCGCCGCCACCCCGCACTTCGAGATGATGCTGGCCGGCCGCTTCGTACTCGGCCTCGGCGCCGAACCCATGATCGTGGCGGCCATTACCGCACTGGCCAAGTGGTTCAAGGGCAAGGAGTTGAGCTTTGCCTTCGGCATCAACCTGTCGATCTCGCGCTTAGGCTCGGCCTCGGCCGACTGGTCGACCTCGTTTGCCGCACCGCTGTATGTCAATTGGCAGGATCCACTGTGGCTGGCCACGGCCATCGGCGGTCTGGCCGTCACTGCCGCCATCCTCTACTGGATGATGGAGCAGCGTGCCGAGAATCGCTATTCGCTGGGCCCGGCCGAGGAAACCGAGAAACTCAGCTTCAAGGAGCTCTACTCCTTCGGTCGATCCTACTGGTACGTGGTCGCGCTGTGCGTAGTGTTCTACTCGACCATCTTCCCGTTCCGCACCTTCGCCATCGACTACTTCCAGCAGGCCCATGGCATGACCCGCAATGCCGCCGGACTGCTCTCCAGCCTGCTGCCCATGGCCGCGATCATCGCCACACCGATCTTCGGGCTGATGGTGGATCGGATCGGCAAGCGTTCCCTGTTCATGGTGGTCGGTTCGATCGTCATGCTGCCGTTGTTCCTGGCCGTGACCTACCTGCCGCCGGGCCCGGAAGTGCGGCTGGTGATTCCGTTCATTGGCTCGGGGCAGGTACCGTTGACCCTGCTGATCGTGATCACTCTGCTCGGCGGCGTGTTCTCACTGATCCCCGCGGTGATGTGGCCATCGGTGGCCTACATCGTCGATGAACGCCGGCTGGGTTCGGCCTATGCGCTGATGACGCTTTGCCAGCAACTGGGCTGGGCGGTGGTGCCAGTCGTGATTGGCTGGCTCAACGACTGGTTCAGCGCATCACCGGACAATCCGGACGGCTATGGCGCCGGCATGTGGTTCTACACCGCCCTGGTTGCCATCGGCCTGTTCTTCTCCTGGCTGCTGTTCCGGGTCGAACGCGGCCCGAATGCCCATGGACTGGAAACCATCACCGCACACGCCGACAGTGCACGCGGCGATCCCGAGCAGGAGGATCACGCCCAGACTCGCATCTGAATTAAATTTCAGCCAGTTGCACGCGCACGTTCACGGTCCGGTCATGCTCCGGACCGAAGTATTTCTCGTTGAGTTGCAGCGCCGTTTGAAGCTCGTGGCGAGCTTCATCCGGGCGCTCGAGCAGGATCAGGGCACTGGCCAGGTTGGTGCGTGCTACCCCTTCCAGCGGTGATTGGTTGACGGCGGTCACCCGCACCGCCTCCCGGAACCAGGCCTCGCTGTCCTCGACCTGCCCGAGATCGCGCAAGGCGCTGGCCAGACCGTTGGCCAGGTAGGCCATCTCGATGGCGTCATCATCGACAGCCAGACGGGTCAGTTCCAGGGTGTCTTCAAAAACGGCTATAGCCTCCTCGTTCTCCCCTGCACGCTGCAGCACACCGGCGAGATTGCTTCGCATCGACAGCGTCTGCGGATGGGTCCGACCGTAGGCCCGGGCATGCAGGTCACTGGCCCGGCGCATCATTGCCGCCGACTGATGCAGCTCGCCGCGCGAAAGCAACTGCAGCGCGAGATCATTCTTGCGACGGGCGACCATGCCGTGATCCTCGCCCAGGACCGCGCGCGACATCTCCAGCCCTTCGCGCATGCGGACCAGGCCCCTCTCACGATCCGGATGGGTCAGCCCCAGGTAATGCAGGGCCCGGGCCAGATCCTCGTGCGGCGGCTCGTGGTGCTCTTCCCAGATCGACAGTGCCTTGCGAAACTGCACAGCAAGGTCATGGGTTCGCTCATCCCCCGCCGGCAGGCGCATCTCGTAGAGATAAGCGCGGGCGAAAATCACTTCCGCAACCGTGGGGTCACGCTCACCATGGAGGTCACGATAGGTCTGCTCGAGCTCGTCCAGCAATGCCTCGGCCCGTTCCCAGTCCCCGATCGACGCCAATGCCTGGGCCAGCCGGGATTGCAACTCGAGTGTTCTCTTGTCGAGAGGGCCATACTCGCCGAGCGAAAGCTGCCAAGCCTCGTCGAAGACATCCGCGGCCGGTGGCCAATCCCTGAGCTTCTCGTAGGCTTCACCTACGACCTCCAGCAATTGCAGTCGGGCGGCGGGTTCGTCGGCCAGCTCCGAACGCACATGGCCCAGATACTGTTCCAGTCGTTCGCCCACGGTCGTGATCTGCTCGACTCCGGCGGCATCGACGTTGGCGATCTGCACCATTCCGGAGAGCACCTCGGTCAGGCGCGCATTGCGATCGGCGCTGTCAAGTGCGCGGTTGCGCTCCTCGGCCAGCTGACTGGCCTGCAGCCCAATGACCACCAGCGCTCCGAGCACCAGGGCAAACACCGCCGTCGTGGCCGCCACTGCCGCACGGTAGCGCCGCACGAACTTGCCCAGTCGATAGCCCCGGGTACCGACCCTTGCCCGAACCGGACGATGTTCACGATGCCTTCGAATGTCCTCGACCAGATCGGCGACACCGGCATAACGCTCGGCCGGGTCCCTCGCCATGGCCGTCAGCACGATGCTGTCGAGATCCCCCCGGATTCGGCGCTCGACCGCAGCAGGTGGTTCCGGGAATCCACGTCTGGCATCGCTTGCCGCTGCCCGTTCATCTTGCCAATGCGCACTCGGCGGCCTGGGTTCGGTCTCGCAGATGGTGCGAACCAGCTCCACCGGGCTGAATCCCGTGAGTTCGAAAGGCATGGTGCCACTTAGCAGGCGGTAGAGCAGCAGGCCAAGCTGGTAGATCTCTGAGGTCACCGTCACTGCCTGCCCCGCCACCTGCTCCGGGCTGGCGTACTCCGGAGTCAACCAGCGGCTGGTGGTCTGTGTCACCGACCTCTCCTGCCCCGGATCCAGGCTCTCCTGGACCCTGGCCAGACCGAAATCCAGCACCTTGACCATCCCCTCGTCAGTCACCAGCAGGTTGGGCGGTTTGATGTCACGATGCAAAACCAGTTGCCCGTGAGCGTATTCCAGTGCGGCACACACCTGCTCGAACAGGTCGAGGCGCTGACCGATGCCGAGGCGATTGTCGCTGGCATAACGATCGATCGGCAGCCCTTCGACATATTCCATGGCAAACCAGGGACGCCAGTCATCGGTCATGCCGCCGTCGATCAGCCGGGCAATGCCGGGATGGTCGAGCCGGGACAGCACGTCCCGTTCACGCTGGAACTGGCGGAAATTCTCCGGTCCCGGCCGCGAGCCGGCCAGAACCTTCAGCGCCACTCGCTGCTCGAACCCGCCCTCAACTCGATGGGCCAGATACACCGCCCCCATGCCACCGGCCCCGATGGCGTGCTCGATCTCGAACGCCCCCACCCGGGCACCCGGCCCGATCGCTCCCACTTCGACAAGGCTTGCAGAGACGCCGTCGATCCAATCCGGATCCGACAGCGGCGCACGTTCCAGTGCCGGCGTTTCAGATCGAACGTGTTGCAACAGGCGATCGGCCATGCCGTCATTGATCGGCATCGCCTCTTCGTCACCGTCAAGCCGGCGAGAGAGCCAGCGATCCAGGGCCCGCAGCTCTTCCAGCGTTCGCTTCATTTTCCTGGCCTCCCTCATTCCCTTGATTCAGTATACTTAACCCTGGTGTAGAAGCCACCGGCACCATGAACAACGCCCAGACCATCACCCGAATGCTGCACGAGTGTCGTGCCAGTGATGACCCGACCCGCACCTTCGATGCGCTGATGCCGCTGGTTTACGACGACCTCAAGCATGTCGCCCGTGCCCAGCTTCGTCGCCTGCGGCCCGGCCAGACCCTCAACACCACCAGCCTGGTCAACGAAAGCTACGCCAAGCTCAAGTCCAGCGCCAGCCTGGACTGGACCGACCGCCAGCATTTCTTCGCCATCGCCGCCCGGGCCATGCGCCAGGTCGTGGTCGACCACGCACGCGGCATGATGACCGGAAAGCGCGACGGGCAGATCGTGGCCATCGATCTCGAGGGACTTCCCGGCGACGTCGAGCAGCGCGCCGAGCAGATCGTGTTCATCGATCAATTGCTCAACCAGCTCGAAGCCATCAACCCGGACCTGTCCCGCGTATTCGAATGCCGCTACTTTGCCGGCTACAGCCAGCAGGAAACTGCCGATCTGCTGGACATGTCCCTGCGCTCCATCCAGCGCCGCTGGACACAGGCTTGCGCCTGGCTCCGCGAGCTGGCCAACCAGACCTGACACCCACCTGGGCTCCATCCCCGATTTTTTGCACGGGATTGGCGGTTTCCGCCGCAAATCTCGCAGGAATGAGACAAGGGGAAAAATGGGGCGCAGGTCGGCTGCGCCGGGTGACATGAGTCCAGGGAGTCAGTAAATGACAAGCAAGCATCTTGAAACGGGCCGGGTGGCCGTTGCCTCGTGGGTGATGGCCGTGTTGTGCATCTTCGCCAGTCCCAGCGTCATGGGGCAGTTCACTTTCACAATCAACTCGCTGGCCGATGACGGCTTGCAGGTGCCCGACGACATCATCTGCGTCACCGCGGCAAGTGAGTGTACATTTCGGGCCGCGATCCAGGCCGCCAACAACCGCTCTGACATCGTGATTATCGAGTTCAATCCGGACCTGCCCACGGATGCGCTCGGGCGATCCATCATCTTCCCCCAATCCCCCTTGCCGGCTATCACGCAAACGGTCGTAATCCAGGGTCAGTCGCATTCGGAGTTCGATGAGAACGACAATCTGCCGCGCTTTCTCATCAGCGGTGCCGCTGCCGGCACCAGTGCCAGCGGACTCCGATTCGAAGGGGGATCAGAAGGGTCCCAGATGCGGCACCTGGCCATCTACGATTTCATGCTGTCCGGTGTGACGCTGGCAGGCGTCGACGAGATCACGCTTGAGGACAACCATATTGGATTGAGGCCCCTGTCTTTTGGCACTTCGGAACCGGCCGGCAATGCGGGCAGCGGCCTGGTCCTGACCGGCAGCAGCAACAACACGATCGAAGCCAATTGGATCGGCGCCAATGCCAGTGACGGTCTCTTCCTGGCCTCGGGCAGTACCGACAACCTGGTCATCGGCAACCGGATCGGCCAACGTCCGGTTTCCGGCGGCACGGGAGTGGATGATGCCGGCAATCTCGGCAGCGGCGTACAGATCGCATCCAGCGCCGGCAACGGCAACCAGGTTGGCCAGTGTTCTGGCTTCCCGAACGAGATCTGCCGTGGCAATGTCATTGCCGCTAACGCCGGTGTAGGCATCCATCTGGCAGCCGACGATCAGCATGTTCAGGCCAACTGGATTGGCACGACGCCGGAGGACCCGGACAATGCCGACTACGGCAATGGAGAGCACGGAATGCAGGTCGATTCCGGCAACAATGTCATCATCGGCGGCCTCACCCAATTGCAGCGCATACAGCACAACGCGGGCAGCGGGATCATGTTGACATCGGGCGTCAACGAGATCTCAGGCAACCTTGTTCTCGACAACGACACTCACGGCCTTCTGGTTGTCGCAGGCGGGCAGGACATCATCAACAACATCATCGGCGGTCATGAATGGGGCATCGCCATGTCGCACCCGGCCGATGCCACGCCCGACGGGCTAGTGCGGATACTCGGTAACCGCATCGGCGTATCCATGGATGACGAGCCAATACCCAACAACTGGGGAATCGTCAACTGGGAAGGCGGGTTTTCGCGCATCGGCGACGCCAATCAGGGCAACGTCATCGGCTTCAATACAAGCGGCGGCATGGCCTTCAATGAAGCCGAAGCCAGCTGGATCCAGGCCAACTGGATCGGCATCCTGCCCGACGGGGGTCCGGCCGGAAACAATGGGCCGGGCATCAACGTGACGGTACTCTCCGACAGCGGATCGGGCGGCACCAAACGCATCGGCTATACCGCCGATGCCACAATTCCCGATGAGCCGGTCGGAACAACTGAAGCGCTTGGCAACATCATTGCCTACAACGCCGACGGCGTTCTCATCAGCAGCAACCAGAGCAACTTCAATCTTGACAACAACCCCGTTCGCGGCAATCGATTCTTCGCCAACAGCGGTCAGGCCATCAATCTCGGTCCTGACGGCGACACGGTCGACCCCGGTGGCGCTGCCGAAGGCCCCAACCGCCTGCAGAACTTCCCGGTATTCGAAACCACCGAAACCTTCTTCAATGGCAACAGCGGCGAGATCGAATTCAACTACACGGTCAATACCACCTCGGCCAATGCGAGCTACCCGCTGAGAATCGACTTCTACCTTGCCGACGGTTCCTCCAGCCAGGGCCGGATATTCCTGCATACCG
>SKXY01000097.1 GCA_007128175.1 Wenzhouxiangella sp.
CTCCTGGACAACTTCAGCGAGGAGGGTGATCACGACATCGATCAGGCCTATGCCACCGGCCATGTCGAGGGCAACAACTACGTCGGCGGGCTGATCGGCAGCTTCGAGCACTTCTCCGGCATCAACACGGTGCACGTCACCCTCTCCAACGTGTATGCCACCGGCAACGTCGATGCCACCGGCGACATGATCGGCGGGCTGATCGGCACCATCTGGCCCTCGGGCGATTCCATGCTCTATCTCAGCCGCGCCTACTCGGCCGGCGAAGTGAACGGCGGGACCAACGACGGCGGACTGGTCGGCTACAACCTCGGTGAGGTGACCGATAGCTACTGGGACGTGGACACCTCCGGCCAGACCAACGGTGCGGGCTTCAGCGACAACCTGTTCGAGGCCGAAGGCCTGCCGACCACGGCCATGCAGCAGCAGGCCAGCTACGAAGGCTGGAACTTCACCACGGTGTGGACCATTCGCGATGTCATCGACTACCCGCGCCTGTTCGACGTCATCTTCACCGACCGGCTCGAATCCGACGGTTCCTGAAGTCTCGCGACTTCGCCCGCCCCTGACTGGAGTGGCTTGTAGGAAATCTCCTACAGCCTGCCGAGTGATTTACTTATAGTAAATGCGGTGCATAGCCCATTTCGCTGATCCGCCCTAGCTACTCATCATGGTCCTACCATCGGGAAGGGAACCATGTCATGAGCCGCAAGCGCGAAATCCTCCAGACGCTGTCGACCAGCATCAGGAAAGCCCGCCGCCGCGCCTCCGAGGAGCCGGAAGTCATGCGCCACGAGATGTACGCCAAGTCGCTTTGCATGCTCTATGGCGAACTCGAGGAACTGCCCGAAGACCACGGCCTGTTTGAAAGATTCGGCCGGCTGGACAAGACCGCGCCGCGACCGTAACGTCGCGACAGCCAGAAGCCGGCGATCACGGCGACCAGCAATGGTCCGAACCACCCCAGGTTGCGGACAAGCGCCAGGTCGAGCCCCGGAAAGGCGTTGATCAATCCGACCTGCAGAAAAGCGACGTGAGTGGCCACGCCGTTTCCGATCATGGCGCCGAAGTGCTCGACCAGCCACCAATTGGATCGTGCCGGTCCCTTGCGAACCAGTTTGAAGGCCTGCCAGGCGGTGATTGGCCCGATGGACCCGAAAGCGATGAGTATCGGCGCTTGATGAACGACGCCGATGGCCACCACCGTCAACCCGGTCAGTGCCAGCAGCAAGGCACTCACCTGCATCGACCGACTCGCGTAGCGCTCGAACTGTCGGCGGAACACCACCGCACGCCAGGCGTTGCGGCAATTGAAAGCGACCAGTACGACCAAGTAGGTCATGAACGTGCCGACCACCGGCATGCCACGCAGGAACAATACGGCCGAAAGCGGCACGGCCGTGACGATGATTGCCAACATCGCCAGCAGGTAGACCCGCCCGGCATTACGGTGAAACGGCCGGCCCTTGCGGCTCAATGCCGCGCACCAGAAACTGATCAGGGCGCTGGCACCGGCCACTATGTGCGGCAGTGTGAATCCGGCAAGAAAGGTTTCGAACGTCATGGCGGAATTTTCGAAGTGATCCTGAATTCAGCTTGCCTTCGACCACTGGCCTGATGAGGTGCCGGAAGTCAGCACTTCTGGGGTGCCGAAAGTCATGACTTTGCCCTGGACGCTTGAGGGCGGGGCCGAGCGGCGTTATACAGGAGCCATGACCGAGTCGCCCCGATTTCAGCCCGCCGAACTGCTCAAGCCCCTGCCGCTGGCCTCTTATGCCGCCTGGCTGGCCGTTTACGCTACCAATACCGGCTGGCTGGGTCTGCAGGATGCCGATCATGGCCTGGCCGGACAGATTCTGCTGTGGCTGTTCCTTGCCGCATGGCTGCTGGCGCTGTCGATCGAAACCCGGCTGCAGGATCGACTGGGGCTGCTGGTCACCCTGGCGCTGGCCTTGTCGGCGCTCGGCTTCCTCCTGCTGGGCCCCACCGGCACTGGCCCGATCCTGCTGGTACTGCTGGCCACGCAACTGGCGATGCAGTTTCATGGACGCGGCCTTCTGATTGCGCTGGTCTGCGTCAACGTTGCCCTCTTAGTCATCATGCGGGTAGCCTGGGAACATCCTTGGAACTGGGTGCTGCTCTCGGTCGCTTCCTACGCTGCCTTTCAGGTGTTTGCCGCGCTCAGCATGCACTACGCTATCCGTGCCGAGGAAATGGCTGATCGACTGCGCGAGGTCAATGCCCACCTGATCGCCACACGCTCGTTGCTTGACGAGGCTGCTCGCGACCAGGAGCGCCTGCGGCTGTCGCGCGAGTTGCACGACGTGGCCGGCCACAAGCTGACCGCACTCAAGCTCAACCTGCGCAACCTGGCGCGTCAGCCGGGTGTTCAGAACAGCTCCGAACTGAACATGGCATCAAGCCTGGCCAGCGAATTGCTCGATGATCTGCGGGCGGTGGTACGGCAGCTGCGCGATCACGATGGCATCGATCTGGCCAACGGCATCCGCAAGCTGACCGAACCGCTGCCGAATCCCGAGGTGACACTCAGGCTCGACGACTCACTGCGCATCCCGCGGGCCGAGCAGGCCGAGACATTGCTCAGGGTCGTTCAGGAGGGGCTGACCAACGCCGCCCGCCATGGTCGGGCCCGGCATGCCTGGGTGGATTTCGGTCGAGACGGCGAGAACTTTCGCCTGCAACTGGAAGACGACGGCCGGCTGACCTGGCCGGTGAAACCGGGCAACGGTCTGACCGGCATGCAGGAGCGGCTGGAACTGCTCGGCGGCAGCCTGCACCTCGGCCAATCCAGCCACGGCGGCTTGCGCCTGACCGCGCGCCTGCCCGCACAGACAGCGACATGACGCTCCGCATCGCGCTTGCCGACGATCAGGCGCTGGTGCGCGAAGGGCTCAAGGCGCTGATTCGTGATCTTGACGACATCGAGGTGGCCGTCGAGGCCGAATCCGGTAACGCGGTGCTTGCCGGCATCGACTCGACGCCGCTGGACCTGGTGCTCTCCGACATCCGCATGCCCGACATCGACGGCATCGAGCTCACCCGCCGTCTGGCCGACTCGCACCCCGACCTGCCAGTACTGTTGCTGACCACCTTCGACGACAGTAACTTGATGCTCAAGGCTGCCGATGCCGGCGCGCGCGGTTTCCTGCTAAAGGACGTCTCGCCCGAGGAACTGGAGGCCGCCATCCACACGGTCGCGGCCGGCGGCATGCTGTTGCAGCCGGTAACGACCGGGGCCTTGCACAAGCAAATGCAATACGGCGATTCGTCTGCCCCGGTCGAAAGCTTCACCCGTCGTGAAATCGAGATCCTGAGGCTGCTGGCCGGTGGATACTCCAACAAGGAAATCGCCCGCAGCATCCACCTGGCCGAAGGCACGGTCAAGAACTACGTCTCCGACATCCTCGACAAGCTGCACACCCGTGACCGGACCCGCGCCGTGCTCAAGGCCATCACGCTGAGAATCATCTGACAGGGATCGAATCCGGACGCGCCGCCGCTCGTGAAGCCCACCCATGGGCAAGGCGTGATACGGGAAAGCCCGCCAGCGTCAGTTGCTGCTCGAGAAACTATCCCTGAACATGCTGTCGCCCTCGCGCTCGTCGTTGAAATGCCAATTGATGAGCGAACTGGACGCCATGCGGATCTGGGCGGCATTGATCGCCCAGTGATTGGGCGCAATCATGCCGCCGGAGATGCTGCAGTAGGCAAACGACGAACCGCCCATCTTGACGTTGATATCGCAATCGGAGCTCTCGCCGACGAACACCAGCTTGAGCTCATAGTCGGTATCGGTGCCGGCAGTCCGATCGGTGCCAGCCATGCCGAGGCGGATCATCGCCGCATCGTCATGACCCAGGCCACAACGCTTCTCTCCGTAGTGAATACCCTGATGCATGACCGCCTCGCTGCGCTCGAGACCCTGGCTCTGAGAAACCTGTGCACCCGCCACGGTGGCGAACTGGTGGCCTGAAGGCAGGTCGGCGAGGTCGTTGCTGTAAGTCGTGGCGTCCACTGTCGTCGCAATGGTGAACGGATCGTTGTTGCTCTTGCGGAACCAATGCAGGTTGATGTCATTGCCGCGGCTGTCGGCTGCGGTCGCGATGATGCCGTCAGCACCGCGATCAAGGGTGTAGCCGTTGTCCGGCCCGTTCCCAGACAGCGACTTGGCAAAACGACGGTTGTCACCACTGAGGCCGGACTCCGAAGCCAGGTTGGGGTGGCCCAGGCCCAGGCAGTGGCCCAGCTCGTGAAGCAGCACCGATTCGGCATCGACCTTGTTGGAGGGCACACCGGACTCCGGCGCCAGCGTGGCATTGCCGATCTCCGGTTCCAGTCCGTTCCAGAGCCGAATACTGTTGTGAATGGCCACTTCCAGCTCACTCTTGCTCTCGCTGGACGGATCGATACACACCGTCACCTCAAGCAGACCCGCTGCACCCGTGTACCCGCTCGGATGGGTGATGGTGGCCGGTTCGCCGAGCAGTTCGGCAAAGGCAAACACGCCCGACTGCGCTGCAGGACTGACCAGCACCAGGCCCGGTATCAGCATCGCGAAAAATGGGAGAGCGGGGAAGACGCTTCGGTTCATCGTGACCGGATTCGGCTGCCAGGCAGACGGTGTGATGAAACGTTTCCGGCGGCCGGCATATTGGCCGAACACGCCCGTTCCCCCCTTGATCACGCCGCACCTACATTGCCAGTAAGTGACTGATTATTATTATATTCGTCACCCCGGAAGCAAAGACAGCGAAACCTGCGCGCGGCTTGTCACGCAAATCGGGGAGGAGGGAGAAACAGCTCTCGTTTTGAGTCTGAGCGGAACCCGGGAAGGCCA